>DATJCV010000001.1:0-7828 GCA_035497775.1 Burkholderiaceae bacterium
GTGCCGGTAAACGCCTCTTCGGTCCAGGCGCCGAGCCCGGTGGCGTACATGAACGGCAAGACCACGTCCTGGAACAGCCAGCCCTGGACGGCGGCAAAGGCGCTGCTGAACAACTCCATCATCGCTCCCCCGCCGTGCCGGCGGCGCGCCGGAGCGCGACTCGATAAGCCGGATGTTCGCGCAGGGTGGCAAAACAAAATCCCTTTTGCTCGAGGCCGGCAATCAGCGGCTCGAGCACTGCCGGCGCCCACGGCTCGCGGCGCGACCAGATGCCCAGATGGGCCATGAAAATGTCGCCGTCCTTCAGGCCGTTCAGCGCGCGCTTGAGCAACACATCGTTCGGCCATTTGTCGCTCGGCAGCTCGTCGCCGGAAAAGCCGGCGGCGGCCCAGCCGACGTGGGCATAGCCGCACGCGGCGCCGGCCGCCTGCAGCTGCGGCGTCAGGCGGCCGCCCGGCGCGCGCCAGAAAGGATCAAGGCGGGCGCCGGTCAGGCTGTGGAAGCGCTGCGCCACGCGCTCGATCTCGTCGCAATACCGGGCGGCATTCCAGACCACCTTCGTGCCGGCCTCGGCGCCGAACTGCGGCTTCATTTCCATCCGGCCGCCGACCAGGTCGCGTACCACGTAGACATGGTCGAAGGTATGGCTGCCGAACGCATGCCCGTCGGCCACGCGCGCCTTCCAGTAGGGCGCCCAGGACGGGTCGAGCGCATAGTCGCCACGCATGGTTTTTTCGTTGGCCAGGAAGAAGGTGGCACGGATCTGATGGCGCTTCAGAGTTTGCGCGATCAATTCGGCCTGCGACTGGTTGCCGGTGTCGAAAGTCAGGTAGACCGTGGCGCGGCACTGGCCTGGCGCTACCGGAGCGGCGGACGCACCGCCCACAACCGTCGCCAGCAGCAACGCCGGCAGCCAGCATCGGGCCAAACTGGATTCCATTTTTCTACAGGCGGGCCGAATGATTGGCGAAATAGATGCCATGCGGCGAACGACCGACCGGGATCGTCTTCACCACCTGCTTGCTGGCAATGTCGATCACGGCCACCTGACGCACCCAGCGCAGCGTGGTCCACAGGGTCTTGCCATCGGCGGTGACTTCCATGTCGTCCGGGCCGCCGGGCACGTTGATGGTACCGACGTTGGCCAGCGTCTGTTGATCGACGATGTTGATGGTGCTGGAGACCCGGTTCGAGACGAAGATGTGGCGGCCATCGCCGACGGCGCGGAAATTATGCGCGCCGGCGCCGGTCTTGATGCGCTTGACCGTCTTGCGGTTTTTCCAGTCGATCACCTCGACGTAATCGCTGCCCATGATGCCGACCAGCAGGTAATTATTGTCCGGGGTCATGGCAATCCCGGCCGGCAGCTTGCCGACCGGCATGGTCCACTTGACCGTGTGCGTCGCCAGGTCGATCGCGCTGACCTGGTCGCTGCCTTGTTGCGTGACGAAGGCGGTGGTGCTGGCGGCGTCGAAGGCAATGTGGCTCGGCAGCTTCGGCAGCGGCAGGCGCGCGGTCAGCTTCAGGTCCTTGCCGTCATAGGCATAGATATCCACCCGGTCCAGCCGCAGCGCGGTCGAGACGAGCCATTTCTGGTCCGGCGAAAAACCGATCTGGTACGGATCGACGACGTCCTTGATGCGGTTCTGGATGGCGCCGGTCTTGGGGTCGAGGAAAATCAGTTCATTGCCGACTGCACTGGCCACAATCAGGGACTTGTTGTCCGGCGTCGCCATCAGGTGATGCGGCTCCTTGCCAACCGGAAAGGTATCTATTTTCCGGTAGTTCGTCTGGTCCAGCAAACTGATGGTGGCATCGCCAGAATTGAGTACCACCACAACATTGGCCTGCACCAGGGAGGTAGCCAGAAGGCATGCCGAGGCAAGCAGAAAACGAGACAGGAAGCAGGGCATGGAAGTCACATGAAGGAGCCGTGGAAATCCATTTTACCGCGCAGGAATCAGCCCGATTCGGCTAAATTTCATTCCTGCGCAGCGGCCGCTAAAACGGTGTATTTTTTTCTACGAAACGGCGCTGGGAGGGCGGCAAGCGTTGCGTTGCGGCGACAAATCGGCGGCGCGCACGCCGAATTCCAGGATGTCGGACGGTAGCGGGCGTCGCTGCACCAGCGCGGCGGCAATCCGGCCCATCGCCGGCGCGGTCTGGATGCCGTAGCCGCCCTGCCCGGCCAGCCAGAAAAAGCCGTCGACGTCGGCGGCAAAACCAACCACAGGCGTCTTGTCGGCAACAAACGAGCGCAAGCCGGCCCATTTGCGCAATACGCGGCCAATCTGCAGCGTGGTCGCGGTTTCGATGCGGTCGGCGGCGATCGCCACATCGAGCTCTTCCGGCTGCACGTCCTGCGCCGGCACCGGATCTTCATTCGCCGGTGAACCCAGCAGCACACCGGCATCCGGCTTGAAATAAAACTGCTCATCGATGTCGATCACCAGCGGCCAGGCGCTGCTGTCCAAATTGGCCGGCGCGGCAAACGTAAATGCGGTACGGCGCTTCGGCACCAGTCCGATCGGCGCGACCCCCGCCATGCCGGCAATCACATCGCACCAGGCGCCGGCCGCATTGATCACGATCGGCGCCGCGAACTTGCCGGCCGGCGTTTCGATCTGCCACAGGCCATCGGCGCGCGCGATGCGCAGCACCTCGGCCTCGCACACCAGTTGGCCGCCGCCGGCTTTCATGCCGCGCAGGAACCCCTGGTGGATCGCGTGCACGTCCATGTCCATCGAATCCGGCTCATACACCGCCCAGCAGGCGGCCTCCTGATGCAGCACCGGCACCCGTTGCGCGATCTGCGCCGCGTCCAGCCATTCGATGCTTGGCACCAGCGCGCGCATCTCGTCGTAGGCGCGCTGCAGTTTGTCGCGCTGGGCGGCACCGCCGACGATCATCGAACCACGCGGCGTCAAGAGCGGATGTGCGGCAAAACCATCTGGCGGATTCAGGTAAAACGCGCGCGAAGCACTGGTGATGGCCCGCACGCACGCGTTGCCATAGGTTTCCGAGTACAGCGCAGCCGAGCGGCCGGTAGCGTGATAGCCGGGTTGCGCCTCGCGCTCCAAGAGAATCACGCGCGCCTCCCGCGCCAGATGGTAGGCAACGGCAGCGCCGGCGATGCCGGCACCGATAATCAGGATGTCGGCGGAGTGAAGCTGCGTGCTGCTGGTGGCCATGGCATGTCCGGTTTTTGGTTTACACTGCGGCCAGTATAAACAACCTTGAAAGACGATACATGCCCAGCATCATGACCTCTTCCGGACTCGAATACGAAGACAGCATCGTTGGCGAAGGCGCCGAAGCCAAGGCCGGCGACCATGTCAGCGTGCATTACACTGGCTGGCTGCAAAACGCCGACGGTAGCGCCGGCGCCAAGTTCGACTCCAGCAAGGATCGCAACCAGCCGTTTGAATTTCCGCTCGGCGCCGGCCATGTCATCAAGGGCTGGGACCAAGGCGTGCAAGGCATGAAAATCGGCGGCGTGCGGCGCCTGACCATTCCGGCCGCGCTCGGCTATGGCGCGCGCGGCGCCGGCGGCGTGATCCCGCCGAATGCGACGCTGATTTTCGAGGTGGAATTGCTGGGTGTATGACGCCGGCACGAAGCCGTTTCCGCGCCGGCTGGCGCGACTTGCCGCTGGCTTGTTCCTGCTGCCACCGCTGCTGCTAAGCGGCGGCTGCACTGCGCTAACCGTGGCGTCGGCGGCGGTTTCCGTCACCGGCACGGCGGTCGGCGCCGGTATCACGGTGGGCAAGGCGGCAGTTGGCACCGTGGCCATGGTGGCCAAGGGCGGCGCCGGCCTGGTGACCGGCAATGCCGACGATGACGCTCATTAAAACAGCGGAATTATAGGGAGTATGCCTTGAATCAATGCCTTTTCCGGCACAGACAGGGCGGCTTCGAAAATACTCCAACGCATCAAAAAACGGCGCCTAGGCCGCCATCAAAGCCAGCATCACCAGTTTTTCGAACTCCGGCGCAAAGCGGCGGATGATCTGGTGCGGATCGGGCGCGATCTGGTCGTCGGTAACGATGCCGAACTGGACGCCGCCGTTGTAGCTGAGGATCGAGACGCCGACTCCGATGTCGCCCGACTGCGGCACCCAGAACATGATCTGGTCGAGCCGGCTGCCAGCCAGGTAAAGCGGCGCCTGCGGCCCCGGCACATTGCTCATGACCGCGGTAGCCTTGCGCGCGAAGTAATTCTGGATTTCGTTTTGCATCTGTTTCGGCGTCGCTCCCAGCACGCCGAGCAGGGCCATCGCCACCAGCGCCTGATAGCCATCTTTCAATTCATCCATGCGACGCCGCACTTCACGCAAGCGCCCCAGTGGATCTTCCAGTCCAACCGGCAGCACCAGCGGCACCAGGCCGAAGGCATTGCCCAGCTTTTGCGCGCCCCCCGATTTGCGCAAATTGACCGGAATCATCGCCCGCAATGCGCAATCCGGCGCCACCGCATCGCCCTTGTCGCGCAAATAGGCGCCGATCGCGCCGGCCACGCAAGCCATCAGCACGTCATTGACCGACGCCCCCAGCGCGTGTCCGATCGCCTTGACTTCCGCCAGTGGCAACGGCTCGCTCCAGGCCACGTGCTTGGTGCCTTGCGGCTTGCCCTTCAGGCGGGTGCGGGAGTCGTCCGCCATCAATGCCAGGCGGGTGGCATCCTGCGTCAGGCGGGTAGTGGCGTGCCCGACCTCGGTAAAGCGAGCCATGAATTTTTGCGGATCGACCAGCATCCACAGGTATTTGCTCCACACCAGGCTGGACAGGTTGATGGCCTTGATCGTGGTGCGAGTCACCGGCTGCATCATTTGCAACCACGGATTTTCCGCGGCCAGCGGCGCCAGGCGCGAACTCGGTGGCGCCGCTCGCGGCGGCGCATCGGCCGCGCTATCGAACATCGACAGCAGCACGCCGACCAGCGCAATGCCATCGGCAATGCAGTGATGAATGCGGATGATCACGGCCTGCCGGATGCGGCCGTCGGCGCCGATGCAATTGTCCACCACCTGCATCTGCCACAGCGGCAGCCCTGGGTCCAGCGGCGTTGCCGACAAGCGCGCCACCAGTTGCTCCAGCGCCGCCTTGTTGTCCGGTTGTGCTTTCTTCAGGTTGCTGTGCAGGATGTGCCGGTCGAGATCGACCTCCTGCTCCTGCCACCAGCTGGCGCCAAATTCGTGCACGACCCGACTGCGGAAGCGCTGGTATGGCAGCAGGCGCTCGGTCATGGTCTGGCGGAAACGGCCGATATCCATCGGCCGCTCGAACATCAGGACCGCCACGATCATCATCAGGTTGGAGGGCGAATCCATGCGCAGCCAGGCGGTATCGACGGTCGACATCTTCTCGCGATACGAGGGTGGCGCAACGGCTGGCGGCATCGAATATCTCCTCTAGTCCCGCGCTGTCAGGGATGATTTTTGTGTGCTATGTTGGCGGCGCGCGTGATGCATTTGACATGTGCCGCGGATTTTTCAGCACACTATCACAGCGACCTCTTTTGATCCATCTGGAGAACACCATGACCCTGCAAGCAGAATTCGATCAAGCCCTGGCCGATTCCAAGAACCTGCCGGAACGTCCGGACAACATGACCCTGCTGAAAATTTACGCATTGTTCAAGCAGGCCACCAGCGGCGATGCCGATGGCAAGCGCCCCGGCATGACCGACATGGTCGGCCGCGCCAAGTGGGATGCATGGAAAATGCAGGAAGGCTTGTCGAAGGACGAGGCGATGCAGCAATACATCGACCTGATCAGCGAATTGAAAGGCTGACACCGGCGCGCGAACAGCGCCGTCCGCCATGGATGGCGCTCAAGCTTTGGCGCCGAATACCTTCTTCATGTTTTTTTCGATCTGCGCCGAGATTTTTGGCGCGAACGCCTTCAGTAAAAATCCCAGCGTAATCTCCAGCTGCGCCTGTTTGTCATGCAGGGCCAGCGTGCCAGATACGCCGCTGCGCTTGAAGAACAGGACGTTGCCCTCCCACTCCGTCGCCAGGCCGTATTCCTCGACCAGTTGATCGACCACTTTCTGTGCCGCCGCGCGGGCCTTTTTCTGGCTCAATTTGTGGGTCTGGCTGATGGAAATATCGGGCACGGTCAAGCTCCTCGCAGGGCTTCCGGATTTAACAGATTCGGCGGCGTGGCGCCGGCGAGCGCGGCAATCAGGTTAGCCGCCGCGCAATCGGCCATGGCGCGCCGGGTCGGCTCCGAGGCGCTGGCGATATGCGGCGTCAACACCACGTTCGACAGGCCGAGGAAATCGGGATGCAAGGCCGGCTCGTTCTCGAACACGTCCAGCCCGGCCGCCGCGATGCGCCGCGCCCGCAGCGCCGCAATCAGCGCGACGTCATCGACGATGCCGCCACGGGCGATATTGACCAGCGTCGCGCCCGGCTTCATCAAGGCCAATTCGGCAGCGCCGATGGTGTGGTGCGACTCGGGCGAATACGGCAGGACCAGCATCACGTGATCGGCGTCGCGCAACAGTTGCTGCTTGCTGACGTATTGCGCATGATTGCAGTGCGCTTCCAGCTCCGGCGCCAGGTGCGAGCGATTGTGATACAACACCTGCATGTCGAAGCCGAGCGAACGGCGGGCGATGGCCTGGCCGATGCGCCCCATGCCGATGATGCCTAGTGTCGAGCCATGCACGTCGGCGCCGAGGAAGCCGTCATAGCTCCATTTGTTCCAGTGGCCGGCGCGCAGCCAGTGTTCCGCCTCGGTCACGCGGCGCGCCGTTGCCATCAGCAGCGCCCAGCCGAAATCGGCGGTGGTCTGGTTCAGCACGTCGGGGGTGTTGGTTACCAGGATGCCGGCGCGGGTGGCGGCGGCAAGATCGATGTTGTTGTAGCCGACCGCCATGTTGCAAACGGCCTTCAGGCGAGTGCCGGCGCCGATCAATTCCGCCGTCACGCGCTCGCTGCCGGTCGCCAGCAAGCCGTCCTTGTCGCGCAATTTCTGCTGCAGCTCGGCAGCGGAAAACACGCGGTCGTCCTGGTTCGACTCGACTTCGAAATGCGCGGCAAGCCGCTCGATAACCTCAGGAAAGATGGCACGTGCGATCAAAATTCGCGGTTTCATTGAAGCGTCCCCGATCAAAAGAAAATGAAGGTCATGGCAATAAACAGCGGGATCAGGATCGCGCATGACCAGCCCATGTAGCCGAAGAAAGACGGCATCTTGATGCCGCGGTCCTCGGCGATCGCTTTCACCATCAGGTTCGGCGCATTGCCGATGTAGCTGTTGGCGCCCATGAAGACGGCGCCGCAGGAAATCGCCGCCAGCGTCGGCCCCAGCCTGGTCATCAGCGTCGCGGCATCGCCGCCGGCGGTATTGAAGAACACCAGGTAGGTCGGCGCATTGTCGAGGAACGAGGACAGGATACCGGTAGCCCAGAAATACATGGCGTTGATCGGCTGGCCGCTGACATCGGTGACGGCATCGACAATCGGCGCAAAAGCGCCGGCCTGGCCGGCGCGCAGCATCGCGATCACCGGAATGATGGTAATAAAAATTCCGGCAAACAGCTTGGCGACTTCCTGGATCGGCCCCCAGGAAAACTCGTTGCCCTGATGCGCGATGGCGGGGGTCAGCTTCAGCGAAACCAGGATAACGCCGATCAGCGCCACGTCGCGCACCAGGTTTTGCCACTCGACAGCGGTCCCCAGTACGGTAAAAGCGACGCCACCCCGCCAGATGCCGCTCATCAGCACCAGGCCGATGATGATCGCCAGCAGGATGAAGTTGACCTTGCCTTCAAAGCGCAGCTTCGAGTCCGGCGTCGGATCCAACTCGGGCGGCAGTA
>DATJCV010000002.1:0-5395 GCA_035497775.1 Burkholderiaceae bacterium
GAGTTGCAACTGCGGCGTCAGCGTGCGCCGCACGTCGGTGACCGGCGCGAAGGCGGAGACGATCAGCGACACCGGCGCCTGCACCGCTTTATCTGTGCCGTCCTGGTTCCAGGTGGTGCGCATCGACAGCGAATCCTTGCCAACCGGGATGCTGATGCCGAGCGCCGGACAGAGCTCCATGCCGACCGCCTTGACCGTATCGAACAAGGCCGCATCCTGCCCCGGCTGGCCGCAAGCCGCCATCCAATTGGCCGACAGCTTAACGTCGGACAATTCCGCAATCGGCGCCGCCGCGATATTGGTCAGCGCCTCGCCCACCGCCATGCGACCCGAGGCGGCGGCGTCGATCACGGCCAGCGGCGTGCGCTCGCCCATCGCCATCGCCTCGCCCAGATACCCTGAAAAACTCATCGTCGTGACCGCGCAATCGGCCACCGGCACCTGCCACGGCCCGACCATCTGGTCGCGCACCGACATGCCGCCGACCGTGCGGTCGCCGATCGTGATCAGGAAGGATTTGTCGCCCACCGTCGGCAGGCGCAGCACCCGTCGCGACAGCCGCACCAGGCCCAGGTCGCCCAGCTCCAGCGGCGGCAGGTCGTTAGCCACGCGCGTCACGTCGCGCTGCATCTTCGGCGGCTTGCCCAGCAACACTTCCATCGGCATGTCGACCGGAGCATTGCCATGCTGCGGATCGAGCAGTTTCAGTTGCCGCTCCTCGGTGGCGGTGCCGACCACCGCGAACGGGCAGCGCTCGCGCTGGCACAGGTACTCGAACAGCGGCAGGCTGTCGGGTTCGATCGCCAGCACATAGCGCTCCTGCGATTCGTTGCTCCAGATTTCCTTGGGCGCCATGCCGCTCTCTTCCAGCGGAATCTTGCGCAAGTCGAAGATGGCGCCGCGTTTCGCGTCGTTGGTGATTTCCGGGAAGGCGTTGGACAGGCCGCCGGCGCCGACGTCATGGATCGACAGGATCGGGTTTTCCGTGCCCATCGCCCAGCAGGCGTTGATCACTTCCTGCGCGCGCCGCTCCATTTCCGGATTGCCGCGCTGCACCGAATCGAAATCGAGGTCGGCGGTATTGCTGCCGGTCGCCATCGACGACGCCGCGCTGCCGCCCATACCGATGCGCATACCGGGGCCACCCAGTTGCAGCAGCAGGCTGCCGACCGGCAAATCGTTCTTTTTCGTATGCAAGTCCGAAATGTTGCCAATACCGCCGGCGATCATGATCGGCTTGTGATAGCCGTACACGGTGCCGCCGACATTCTGTTCGTAAGTGCGGAAATAGCCGCCCAGGTTGGGCCGGCCGAATTCATTGTTGAAGGCAGCGGCGCCAATCGGCCCGTCGATCATGATCTGCAAGGCGGAGGCGATGCGCTCCGGTTTCCCGTAGGTGCCGACGGGCTCGCCCTGCGGCGCGGCGCGGGTGACATCGGTGGCGTTTTCCCATGGCTGCACGGCATCCGGCAGCATCAGGTTGGAAACGGTGAAGCCGGCCAGCCCGGCTTTCGGCTTGGCGCCGCGCCCGGTCGCGCCTTCGTCGCGGATTTCGCCGCCGGCGCCGGTGGAGGCGCCCGGAAACGGCGAGATCGCGGTCGGGTGATTATGCGTCTCGACCTTCATCAGGATGTGCGTCAGCTCTTCGCTCGCCTGGTATGCGTTGCCCTGCGCTGCCCCGCGCGGATAGAAGCGCTCAACGCTGGCACCTTCGATCACCGACGAGTTGTCGCTGTAGGCGACGATGGTGCCTTTCGGGTGCAGCTGGTGGGTATTGCGGATCATGGCGAACAGCGATTTGTCCTGCTGCTCGCCGTCGACGATCCAGTCGGCGTTGAAGATCTTGTGCCGGCAATGTTCGCTGTTGGCCTGGGCGAACATCATCAGTTCGACGTCGGTCGGGTTGCGCTCGGCGCGCAGGAAGGCTTCGGCCAGATAATCGATTTCATCGTCCGAGAGCGCCAAGCCCAGTTCGCCATTGGCCTGTTCCAGCGCCGCCTTGCCGTTGCCCAGCAGGTCGATGAATGCCAGCGGTTTGGCGTCCAGTTGCCGGAACAGGCCGGCCGCCTGCTGCGGGTCGTGCAGCACGGTTTCGGTCATGCGATCGTGCAGCAAAGCGGCCAGCGCGGATAACTCAGTTGCCGCAAGCTTTTTGGCTCCGCCCAGCAAGCCGGCTTTCACTTGAAACCGGTATACCACGCCCCGCTCGATGCGATGAATGCTGCTCATGCCGCAGTTGTGCGCGATGTCGGTGGCCTTGCTGGCCCAGGGTGAAATCGTGCCGAAGCGCGGAATCACGACCAGTTGTTCACCCTCCTCGCCGGCGACGAATGGTTCGCCATAGGTGAGCAAGGCGCGCAGGCGCCCGACCTCGTCCTCGGACAGTGGCGCCGACGCATCGATGAAGTGATGAAAGCGCCCGGAAACGCCGACGATGGCGGACGCCACGGTCTGCAACTGGGACAACAAGGAACGCGTGCGGAAAGCGGAAAGAGCGTTGGAACCCGGCAAAATCAGCATGGTGGCAGGAGAAATGATGCAGCTCGGCTGCGGGTGGAATGATCGCGTGATTATACCGCGACGCAACATGCGGCCGCCCCGCTCGGGCGCCGCGCTTCAGTTGAGAAATACCGTGGTATTGCCGACTGTATGCTGTACGGTGAAGTGGCCGAAATACGGGGTCGCGCTGAACTCTGGCAGTTGTTCATCCATCACCACCACCGCAACCCGCTGCTGTGCCAGCTCCCGGGAAAATTGCGCAGACGGCAGCATGACCGGATTTCCCGGGCGCAGCCGGTCGCCCCAGAACAGATCGGCACTGCCGCTATCGATCACCGGCACCGGCCGCCGCAGGTAAAACGGCAGTGACGACAGCGCCTCGAATTTTTGGTACAGATAGACCTGCCGCCCTGGTTGTTCTTGTTGCAGATACTGCGCCAGCGGCCGCGCCGACACCGTCGCTTCCAGCGGACCGATGGCAATCGCGAGCACGATCACGATCCATGCCGGCAGCACCAGATAGGACAGGATGCCGATTCGCGCACTGCGCCAGGCCAGCAGCGCGGCGGCCAGTGCCAGCAGCGCCAGCGCCGCCACGGCGAGCGTCACGAACTGCTGCTGGCCGAAGCCGAGGAAGGTCATGCCCGACTCCGGCTGCGGCCGCAGCGCCAGCGCGATACCGAGCGCCCCGGCGCAGGCGCCGATCAACACGCCCGGCAGCGCCCGCAGGCGCGGACTCAAAAAACCGCGCGCTTCGAGCGCCATCGCCAAATGCAAGGCGGCAAACGGCATCACTGCTACCAGGTAGTAGTTTGCCTTGGCGCTGGAGAGCGAAAAGAACAGCAGCGGCAACAGCCAGGCCAGCCACAGGAAGCGTTGCAGGCTCGGCGCCGTGGACGGTGCATCGTCGCTGACCTTGCGCGCCACTAGGCATGGCAGCAGGAACGACCACGGAAACAGGTAGATCGCCATGCGCGGCAGGTAGTACCACCAGGCGCCGGCGTAATAGTCGTGCGGTTCGCGCCGGCCGAGAAAGCGCAGGACATGCTCGTTGATAAAATAGAACCAGGCAAACGCCGGCTCGGTCAGGGTGGCCGCCACGTGCCACGGCACCGCGATGAGCAGAAACACGGATAATGCGCGCCACTCGAACCATTTGCCAAACCCGCGCATGAATTCCCGCGGCGACTTGGCAGTGCTCATATCGAACGCCAGCATCACCAGCCCGAACAGGATCAGCGCGACGAAGCCCTTGGCCAATACCGCCAGCGCCAGCAAGGCATAGGCCTGGCGCAGAAGACGCGGCTGCCGTTCGGTCACATATCGATACGCGAGAATCAGTGCGGCCGCCAGCAGCGCGGTCAGCAGCATGTCGAACATCAGTGCACGCGACATCGCAAATACGCCGATTCCGGTCGCAAACATCAGCGCCGCCAGACGGCCTGCTTGCGGTCGATTGAGTGTTTTCCCGAAGTGCACCAGCAACGCAACGCAGGCCAGCGCCGAGCATGCCGGCACCAGCCGCGCACTCCATTCCGATTCACCGAACAGAAAAAATGACAGCGCGGTCAGCCAGTACAGCAAAGGCGGCTTTTCCATATATGGCAAGCCGTTCAGGTGCGGAATGATCCACTGGCGCCAGTCGCCCGAGGCAAGCATCTCGCGCGGAATTTCTGCGTACAGGCCTTCGTTATTGTTCAGCAGGCCGTAACTGCCCAGCCCGATCAGTGCCGAACCAAGGGCAACTGCCCACACCAGCCAGAGCGGGATAAAAAACGATGGGGCGGGATGGGAGCGATGCATTCAGGGTCGGCGGTACACGCAGCGGCACGGGGAAAATTCTGCTGCGCATTGTCGCACGGGAACGGTGATTTCCCAATGTGAAGCCACCGGCAGGAGCAGGCGGACGCCCTACTCGCCCAGCAACTCAGCCAGCGGCTGCATGTCCTCGACATGTTCGGAGATCACCTTGATGATCACGATCATCGGGATGCCGAGCAAGAGGCCTGAAATTCCCCACAGCCAGCCCCAGAACAGCAGCCCGACAAACACCGCGGCGGGGTTCATCCTGGCGATGCGGCCAGTCATCCAGGTGGTGACGAAGGTACCGATCAGGGTTGCCACCGCGAGCGACATGCCGCTCACCAGCAACATCATCGGGAAGTTGCCGAATTGCATGAAGGCGGCCAAGCCGAGAGCGCCGGCGGTCAATAGCGGTCCGAAATACGGAATGACATGCACCAGTCCGGCTGCGACTGCCCATGCACCTGCGTTTTCCAGGCCAACGGCGCGCAGCATCGCCCACATCAGCACGCTCAGCAATCCATTGGTCACCAGCAGCATGAACATGTACTTCTGGATCGAGCTGTTGATGTCGTTCAGGATGTTGACGGTGATCTTCTTGGACGACAGCGAGGGCCCTGTCAGCTTGACCAGCTTGCGCTTGAAGGTATCGCCCGAGGCAAGAATGAAGAACACCAGGAAGATGACGACCGTCACCTGGCCGATGAAGGCCAGGGCGCCGATCGAGCTGGCCCACAGCCAGCTGCTCAGGCTAAAGGGGGGCGAGGCGGCAACCGCTGGCGCCGCCTTGCGTGCGGCGGCACCGGCCGCCTGGCCGGCAGCTCGCTCGATTTCTGTGGCGGCGGCCTGCATCTGTTCCAGGGCGTCGTGTTTGCCGCCGCGCATCTTGATCAATGCCTTCGACAGTTTCTGGGTTGCGACCGGTAACTGTTCAACAATCGACTGGAATTCGCTGCGCAGGGAATTGGCGCCGCCCATGGCGCCGCCGAGAATGACCGCCATCACCAGCACCACGGCCAGCAGGCGCGGAATCCGAATGCGCTCCAGCCAGACCGTCAGCGGGTTCAGCGTGTAGGCGATCAGGATGCCGAAC
>DATJCV010000003.1:0-6872 GCA_035497775.1 Burkholderiaceae bacterium
AGTTCGTTGTGTGCCTGCATCACCGCGTTTTTGAGTTCGGATTTGACATTGCCCGATTTCTCGCACGCCATCTTGGCGCGGTCCCCTAATTCTTCCAATTGATCGACACACTGACGAATCCGAATTTCGTCTTGCGATTGCAGGATTTGATGCGCTTGCGTCGATTGCTGGTCCATCTGGGTTAGGCATTGCTTCAATTCCGGAGAGACGCTGCTGTCCGATGCGCAGGCTTGAGCAGCCTGATGGATACTGCGCTCGATACGGTTGAAACGTTGCTCGATTTCGTTGGCTTGCATCATGACGGTTCCTTTGCAAATGCTGTTGCGTGAATGGATGGGAGCAAGCTGAACCGGCGTGGATGGAAAGCGACGCGAACCGATATGGGTTCGGGACGTGGATGGAGCAAAAAACTAATGCTGCCGATTCAGTCTTTTGTTGGAGTGATATGAAAATTCGAAGTTCCGTCATTGAGCCGGGAGCCTCCGTAGTGCAGGGCTCATAGACGCTGCCGCCATGCATGATGTGGCCGTCTGTTGAGCGGCATTGCAGAATAAGCGCTGTTGTGCCAGAACGGTAAACAGCGCGGGCGATGAACACGTCGATTGTCAAAGCATTCATGAGGCGCAAACAGAACACTGCCGTCCATACTTTATCCGGGCCATGTTTTTATCTGACCAGTGATCCAGCCTCAGGCAAATGCGAAAAATATCAGGGAGTTAATCAGGCGTTTTTAATGGAGTATGTACTGTATATTGAGATTTAATGGTCGACGTAAGAAGTCGATGTATGGAGTATGTAATTTTTCCAGGATCTCTGTGGTAGATACTGGAATCGTGGATGATCACTAGCCCCTTCGAGGCCAGTTGCGCATCAGGCGCTCACGGATGATCGCTTCTGGCCTTCATCGCGAGTAACAAGCCGGGCGCCACCACTTTGCTCTTCGCGTGGCACCGGTTGTTCCGTGGATTGATCGCGCCATCGGGAGAGGAATAGCCCAGGCAGCCAAGCACGCCGTCGCATAATTCCTGATGGCGCTGCGGTTTGTTTTTCATTTGCATCGCCTGCAGCCGGGCAAAAACCCGCAGCACTGTCTGGCGTATCGAGGAAACGAGTAGATGCCCAGACGAAAAACGGCACGCTGAACTGATCGACCAAATTTCACGGCGCCAGGCAGAAGGGCAGCGTGGTTTGGCTAATTGCCTGGCTGAACTTACGCATCGAACTTTGGGAAATCGAGGGTGATGAGAACGGCGGCATGGCCGGTTCGTGTTGCGTGAGCGCCGGTGCGGCGCCTTATATCATTGCGGCTGCGGAGCGTTATCGTGTCTCGCATCACGCGGCAATCAGCTTGCGGCCGAACGTCGCCGTGTAAATTGTCATGCGGCGCGCACCGAATGAATCAGGGAAGCAACATGGCGTGAAAAGCGCATGTGACATTTCAGGGCTTATAGCAAAATAATGTCGTATTGTTCTTGTTGATACACGGTTTCCACCTGCAAGGAAATCGGCTTGGCGATGAAGTCGCCCAGCAGCGCCAGATGCTGCGACTCCTCTTCCAGGAACATATCGATCACTACTTGCGCGGCAAGGATACGGAATTCGCGCGGGTTGAATTGCCTGGCTTCGCGCAGCAGCTCGCGCAGAATTTCGTAGCAGATGGTGCGCGCCGTTTTTACCTGACCCTTGCCGCCGCAGGCCGGGCAGGGCTCGCACAGGATATGCGCCAGCGATTCGCGCGTCCGTTTGCGCGTCATTTCAACCAGGCCGAGCGCGGAAAATGCCGAGACCGAAATCTTGGTGCGGTCGCGTGCCAGTGCCTTGTTCAGTTCGGCCAGCACCGCGCTTTGGTGCTCGGTGTTTTCCATGTCGATGAAATCGAGGACGATGATGCCGCCCAGGTTGCGCAGCCGCAGCTGGCGCGCGATCGCATGTGCCGCTTCCAGATTGGTCTTGAAGATGGTGTCGTCGAAGTTGCGGCCGGTGACGAAACTGCCGGTGTTCACATCGACGGTGGTCATCGCCTCGGTCTGGTCGACGATCAGGTAACCGCCGGACTTCAGATCGACGCGGCGCCCCAGGGCGCGCTGGATTTCATCCTCCACGCCATATAGGTCGAACAGCGGGCGCTCGCCGGTGTAGTGCACCAGCCGTGACAACACCGATGGCGTATACAGCGTGCCGAAGGCTTGCAGCCGGTTGAAATTTTCACGCGAATCGATCTGGATGCTGGCGGTGTCGTCGCCGACGAAATCGCGCAATACGCGCTGCGCCAGGTCCAGGTCTTGATACAGCAGCGTCGGCGCCGGCTTCTGCTTGGCCTGTTGCGTGACGGTGGCCCAGGTCTTGCGCAGATATTCGATATCCATTTCCAAGTCGGCATCCGAGGCGTCTTCCGCCATGGTGCGGATGATGAAGCCCCCTTTTTCTTCGGCCGGCAGCAGGCGCTGCACCCGGCCTTTCAATTGCTCGCGCCCGGCTTCGCTTTCGATCCGTTGCGAAATGCCGATGTGCGGGTCTTGCGGCAGGTAGACCAGCATGCGGCCGGCAATCGAGATTTGGGTCGATAGCCGGGCTCCCTTGGTGCCGATCGGGTCCTTGATCACCTGCACCATCAGCGACTGGCCATCGAACAGCAGTTTTTCAATCGGTAGCGAAGGCGCCGCCCCGTCATGTCCGCGCGCGGTCCAGATGTCGGCCACGTGCAGGAATGCGGCGCGCTCCAGTCCGATATCGATGAACGCCGATTGCATGCCGGGCAGCACGCGCACGACCTTGCCCAGATAAACGTTGCCAGCCAGGCCGCGCGACAGCGTGCGTTCGATGTGCAATTCCTGCACCGCTCCCTGCAGCATCAGGGCCACGCGGGTTTCCTGCGGCGTGACGTTGATCAGGATGTCTTCGCTCATAAAATGTGGACTCCGGCTTGTTGCAGCAATTGCGCGGTTTCGAATAGCGGCAGCCCCATGATGCCGGAATAGCTGCCGGCAATTTCCTGGATGAATACCGCGGCGAGTCCCTGGATACCATAACCGCCCGCCTTGTCGTATGGCTCGGCGCTGGTGCAGTAGGCGCGGATCGTCTCGTCCGACAGATGACAGAAGGCGACATCGGAAGTCTGCGTGAGCTGCCAGATTTCCTGTTCATGGCAGACGCAGATGGAGGTCAGTACCTGATGCGTGCGTCCGGACAGCGACTGCAGCATGGCCATTGCTTCAAGTGGCCCGCTTGGCTTGCCGAGTATCCGGCCGTCGATGGCGACGGTGGTGTCGGCAGCCAGGATCGGATGCAGCGGCAGCTTGCGCCACAGCATGGTTTGTTGCGCACAGAGGGCTTTTTCGCGCGCTATGCGCCACACATAGTCCGCCGGCGCCTCGCCCGGCAACACGCTTTCCGATACCTCCGGGCCGCGCGCGGTCTGCTCGCGCAGCATCAGCAGGGAAAACTCGACGCCGATCTGGCGCAGCAGCTCGCGCCGGCGCGGACTTTTCGATGCCAGGTAGATTTTTTGTGAACGCGGTTTCATGCTGCCTCAGGCCCGGTGGTAAGGATGGTTATGGCTGATCGACCATGCACGGTACAACTGCTCGGCCAGCAGGACGCGCACCATGCCGTGCGGCAGGGTCAGACTGGAAATCCGGATCAGCATATCGGCCTCTGCCTTCAGTCCAGGGTCGAGGCCGTCGGCGCCGCCAATCACGAAAGCGACATCACGCCCATCCCGTTGCCACTGCATCAGGCAAGCCGATAGCTGCATGCTGGTGAGGTCGCGCCCGTGCTCATCGAGGGCGACGACGCGCGCACCCTTTGGCAGCGCCGCTTCGATCCTGGCGCGTTCCTGCGCCATCACGGTTGCTGCGCTCTTGCTGCCGGAGCGGTCGACCGGCTTGATTTCCTTCAGGTGAATGCGGCTTTCGGGCGGCATGCGTTTCGCATATTCCTCGAAACCGGCATCGACCCATCCCGGCATCCGCTGTCCGACGGCGGCGATGATCAGTTGCATGGCCGGGTTCGTTTGCGCGGCGGGTAGCGGCGCTTATTCCGTCTTGGCTTTTGCCGGGGCGCGCTTCACCGGCGCCTTTTTCGGTGTCGCGGTTGCCGCTTTGGCGGCTTTCGCCGTGGCCTCGGGGGCTGCCGGCTTTTTGACGGCAGCGGTTTTTGCCACCGCTTTTTTCGCTACGGCGGTGCCCTCGCCGGTCGTTGCAGCGGTTTTCCGCGGTGCGCGTTTCTTCGGCGCTGCGTCGCTGGCAGGCTGGGTGATGGTTAAATGGCGCGATGCTTTTTTGGGCGCCGCCTCGCCATCCGCCGGCTCTGCGGCGCTGCGCTTCGACAGGCGTTTTGCCGCTCCCAGTTTGACTTCCTTGTCACCCCAGATTTCTTCCAGACGGTAATACGCGCGAATCGCCGGTTGCATGATGTGGACGATCATGTCGCCCAGGTCAACCAGCACCCATTCGCCGGTATCCTCGCCTTCGACGCTCAGAATGGTGCCGCCTTTTTCCTTGACCTTGTCGCGCACCGATGCGGCCAGGGCCTTGGTCTGGCGATTCGAAGTGCCGGAAGCGATCGCGATGCGATCGAACAGGCTGGTCAGATGGACGGTGTCGTACACGCGGATATCCTGCGCCTTGATGTCTTCCAGCGCGGCGACGACGGTACTTTGCAGATTTTTGATGTCCATTTAGCTTTGATAGAGGTGATGTTGTTGAATATAGTCTAGCACTGAGTCCGGCACCAGCGAGGCGGGCCGTTCGCCGTGCTGCAGCGCGCTTCGAATGACGGTCGAGGAAATGTCCACCGCCAGATTGGGCGCCAGATACGCCAGTCCGTGAGGTGTACGGCGAATTTGCTCCAGCGTTGCATGGCGGCGGGTAAATTCGCCACTGACTGCGGCCGGCACCTGCGCCGCGTCCACTGCGAAACCGGGACGGGAAGCGGCGCACAGATGGGCATAGTCGAACAATTCACGCCAACCCTGCCAGGTATGTAGTTGTTGCAGTTGGTCGGCGCCCATCAGGAACAGCAGGCAGGTTTCCGGCCCGACTTCGGCGCGTATCGCGCGCAGGGTGTCGATGGTATAGGTGGCGCCGCCACGCTCGATTTCCTGGGTGTCGATCGCGACCGGAATTGCCTGGCGGTCGAAGGCGCGCTGCACCATCTGGACACGGTCGGCGGCGGATGCCTGCAGGCCGTGCTTTTGCCATGGGTTGCCGGCCGGGATGATACGCAACAGATCCGGCGCGAACAGCTTGACGAAATATTCGGCCAGCGCGACGTGGCCGTTATGCACCGGGTCAAAACTACCGCCCAGCAGCGCAATGCAAGGCCTGCGCGCGGCGGGTGACAGCACTTCGGGCCGAACTTCAGGCCGCACTCTGGATCCAGTCGCGCGGCGGCAGAAAATCGGAATACAGTTGCGCCTCGGCGCTGCCCGCCGGCGGTTGCCAGTCGTAGCGCCATTTGACGACGGGCGGCAGCGACATCAGGATCGATTCGGTGCGCCCGCCCGATTGCAGGCCGAACAGGGTGCCGCGGTCATAGACCAGGTTGAATTCGACATAGCGGCCGCGCCGGTAGGCCTGGAAGTCGCGTTCGCATTCACCATAGGCGACGTCCTTGCGGCGGCGCAAAATCGGCAGATAGGCATCCAGGAAATGGTCGCCCACGCTGCGAGTCATGGCGAAACTCTGTTCGAAGCCGAGCTGGTTGAAATCGTCAAAGAAAATGCCGCCGATGCCGCGCGCTTCCTGCCGATGCTTCAGGTAAAAATAGCGATCGCACCATTTCTTGAAATCCGGGTACAGATCGGTGCCAAAGGGTGCCAGCGCGGCGTTGCAGGTTTGATGAAAATGTACCGCGTCTTCGACAAAACCGTAATACGGCGTCAAGTCCATGCCGCCGCCAAACCACCAGACCGGCTCCTGGCCTTCCGCGTGCGCGGTAAAAAAGCGCACGTTCATGTGCACTGTCGGTGCGTATGGGTTACGCGGATGCAGCACCAGCGACACGCCCATCGCCTGCCAGCTGCGGCCGGCGATTTCCGGCCGGTTGGCGGCAGCCGAGGGCGGCAAGCTGCTGCCGATGACATGCGAAAAGCCGACTCCGCCGCGCTCGAAGACCAGGCCTTCTTCCAGCAGGCGCGAGATGCCGCCGCCGCCTTCAGGGCGTTGCCAGCTGTCGCGCGAGAACGGCTTGCCATCGATGGCTTCCAGCTCGGCGACGATGCGAGCGTGCAAATCCAGTAACCAGGCTTTGACGGCGGCGGCGGACTGTGGCGAGGATGGCATGGCGTTCTAGCAGGTCAAGGGCAAAGAGGGTAGGGGAGAATTGTAGCGTGCGTGTCGTGCCGGCGGCCGGCACGGTACGGGAGCTGGCGCTAGTGTCGTTTCAGCGCGCGCCAGCCAATGTCGCGCCGGTATTGGGCGCCGTCGAAATGAATCATGTCAATGGTCGCATAGGCGTGGTTCTGCGCCATGCGCACGCTATCCCCCAATCCGACGACGCACAGCACGCGCCCGCCGCAGACGCTTAACTGGCCATCCTCCAGCGCGGTGCCGGCATGGAAGGTGACGCAGTCGGCGGATTCGGCCGGGATGCCGGAAATCACGTCGCCCTTGCGCGGCGCCTCGGGGTAACCGGCCGCGGCCATGACTACGCCGAGCGCGGTACGGCGGTCCCATTCGAGCTCGACCTGGTCCAGCGAGCCGTTTACCGCGTGCTCCAGCACGGCGAGAAAATCGGTTTTCAGGCGTGCCAGAATCGGCTGCGTCTCCGGATCGCCCATGCGGCAATTGAATTCCAGCGTCTTCGGGTTGCCTTGCGCGTCGATCATCAGGCCGGCGTACAAAAAGCCGGTAAACGTGATGCCGTCGTTG
>DATJCV010000004.1:0-12150 GCA_035497775.1 Burkholderiaceae bacterium
ATCCAGCTGCCGTCATATTTAAGATTGACCCAGAATCGAATTTTGGGGACTTCAACGACATGAAACGTATCACTATGCTTGGCTTATTGATTTTGGATTGCACAATCCAAAACGGTGAGCACTTATGACTGACCCAACCACGCTGGTGCCGACCATAGCGACATGAATATTCGCGTCAGACGCACACCAATTCGACGGACACGGCCGTATCCTTGTGTGCGTCCACTGCCTTGTCTGAGCCAGCGGCAGCTGCCTAGCGCGGGGTGAGCTGCTCTTCCCGCTGCGTCATATCCTCTTTCAGAATACGCTGGATCTCTAATATTGCGACCGCGCTCTGTTGCACGCTGTGTCCTGAAATGATGACTTTCTCGGACTGTGCGCCGGGAAGATGTGCGCTGCGGTAGGGGACAAGACCGTCATCGGAATCATCGAGGGCCACGTCGGCATTGGCCTGGGCCACGATCGAGTGATAGCGCACCTGGGCAGAGATGGGAAAGTCCGCCGCCGCGCGCACGAAAGGATCGTTCTCGTCGAGGTTGTCGACGCTATTGGGGATATGCCCCAGGCTTTCGTGGCTGCTGGCCGCCGCATTGGGCGCCAGAGTGTGGGCGAGTTCTTCGAGCACCGTAACCGGGAAGCGAATGAACCCCGCCATCCAGCGCCCCAGGCGTCCACCTGCGACCGATGTGCCCCGGTGCGGTGCTGCGATGAAGATGGCGCGGCTGACATGCGGGAAGGGCTCGAAACGCAACATCGGATCTATGCGCTTGATCTGCTGCGGCGTCAGCCGACTGTGATCAGCAGCCAACTGCACCAGCGACTGATCGGTTGACGACACCATCAACCGTGCGATGACCCCGCCCATGCTATGCCCCACCAGTACAAGGTCGGACGATGCCGGCGCCTGGCCGGAAGGATCGAAATGCGCCAGCGTATCCCCGAGCGCTCTGCGAATCATCGCGTGGTTCAATGCGATCGGCATGTTGGTCGGGTAGTAGACCTGCCAGATCTGGTAATGCTGGCGCAGCGCCTCATCGCCCAGGATTTCGTTGGCGAGCTCTACCCAGGCTTCCGGGCTGCTGGCCAGTCCGTGCAGCATGACGATGATCCGTCGGTTCGGATCGTAGGGCTGCATCAGGTAGACGTGAGGGCGGTCGATGCCGCCCTCGCGCCCAAGCAGGCTACGAAGCGACTGCTTGTTGAACTTGGCACGAGCCAACCACAGGCCGTAGCCAGCGGTGAAATTGGCCGCCAGGGGTACGCGCTGCCCGCGCAGCATGATGGCCGACTCCACATAGGGGTCATGCACCGTCAAACGGACAGTGCGGGTATGCAGCACGCTGTCCAGGTCGTCTCCATCCGGGTGCAACAGAACCGTCATGGACGGCGCAGGCATCTCGCTCCAGGGTAGAGGCTGCTGGTTGCGTTTGGCCGCTGGACGACCATCCCGGGTGGGGGCGGAAGTCAGGGGTTCGTCCGGCATGACCGCCACCAGCTCGGCGCCGAAACCGTCGCGCCGGTAGAGGCTGCGCAGCCCGCGGAAAGACAGGGACGAGGCTGGCAGCAGTTCGGCTGGCACCGCCGTACTGCCCGGCAAGCGCGCGCTGCGCATATCCAGTCTCAGTTCCCAACCTGCAATGTTCCAGCGGGTCTGGGCGGGCAACTGCGTAGGCATTTGTTGCCGAACTTCAAACAGGCCGGTGGCGGCATGCTCGACGGCATAGTTATACCAATCCCGTACTTGTGTCTGGCGATCCTCGAAGGCTCGTTCTCCCGGGGTATGGTCGCCCAGGAAGAGGTAGGCATAGGCATAGCGAATGGTCTCAAGCCAGGCGGCTTGTTGTTCTGATCCGGGCTTCATGGCCTGTGCCTGCGCCAGCCAAAGTTCGGACAGCGCGCCCAGGCGTCGATCCGTGGCCACCCCCGTCACGGCGGCCAGGGCCTCGACGCAATCCGCTGAGATTGGTTTTGCGCACGCCTGCGCATCCAATGCCGCCACCCGGATGGTCTGGACGGTCGCATCACTGAGCTTGCCGCGTGTCAGGATGTCGCCGCGCTTGAGTTCGATGGCCTCCTCGGCCGTCAGGGTATGAACCTCGACCACTGGGCCGAATTCGCGCAGGATCGAGCAGCCGCCCAGCAACAGTGGGGCAATGACGAGCCATGACACAAGGCGGCAGAATTGCAGGAGTCTCAAGGATGTACCTCGTCGATCGGAACGCCAGGCATACCCTGTCGAATCGACGTCGAGAAATCATCCCCCGATGCATCAGAGGCAAGTGCGCGTTCGTTGATATGCCCCAATGCCTGCAATTCACCGTAGCGATAACCGGGAGTCAATCCGTGCAGGTCATAGACGTATTCTGCAAAGTGTCCGGACAGCAGCATGCGATAGTCCATCGGCAACGCGGGCGCAATGAGCCGAGCCAACTCAAATACGATGGTCGTGCAGTTGCTGGTTAACGTGTTGTAAAAGCGTGGCGTGCGCCGTAGTTCATTGGCCGCGTTCAGATACTCCAGAAACAATGCGCGGACATTCTCCTGACTCATCTGCAATCGATAGAGATAAACATCTTCGCCTCGCGCATTGCTGCGCGTACGCACAATGTCGCGCTCATCGGCGGCAACCAGGATCTGCTCGAACTGACGGAAGAATCCGCCGACCGCCGAGAAGGATTCGTGGCGCTCCTTGCGGATTTCCAGCGAGAACACCACCCGCTCACCGCCATCGAAGCCGAATGACACCAGCGTGTGAGCAATGTGCGGCCCCATCCAGTAGGAAAGTACCAGGTCGGCACTGCGCAGGCGGGCCAGGTCGTATGTGCGGCTCTCCCAACGCGGCGTGTAGTCGGTTTCGCTGCGCCATTCGAAGTTGCGCACATTGTTCAGGTGAACGTGGTCGCCGTCGACCCTGGTCTCGAGCAACTGGGCGACATCGTCAGCCCATAGACGGTGGTGCGAAGGCTGTAAGGTGCTCCACCACGCCACCAAGACAGCGACGGCGCATGCGAACAACACTGCCGTGAGATTGCGCGCGGTTCGGCCGGGCAGGTCTGTTAGCGCCACCACCATCGACAGGCCTGCAGCCGCCCACAGCGTAAGGGCGATCAAGCGAACAGCGGGCTGCAGCACCTGATGCCATAGTGCCAGTGCGCCCCACGCAATCAGCAGTAGCACCGCAAAGCCGATCACCAGGCGCACAGGGAGATGCCTGTATTTTTGCCTTACCCTGCTCATCGAGGCTGCAAAAGCTCAAGCAGCAGTTGCCGATGTGCATCCCGTAACTGCACCAGCGATATGGAAGGGTTGGCCCTGGATAGCATCGAAGAGTTCAGCCACAGCAGTGCGGGAGCGAGCGCCAGCGGGAAAAAGTGCTCAGTCAGGACACTCGGACGAACAACCCCCCGGTCTATGTTGCCTTGGATGATGAGCTGTGCTCGCCTGCGCAGTCCGCGCGCTACCTCATCATGCCAACGCTTCACCAGTTCCGGTGCTCTGGCGCTTTCGGTCAGAAGTAATCGGTAGATCGATACCGTAGCGGGGGATTCAAACGTCGCGTAAAGGCGATCAAGATAGGCGTCTACCAGCTCTGGCAGCGTCAGTTCTTCATCCGGAAGCCAGCCCTGAAAATCGCGAAGCTGCTGGGTTGCACGTTCGAGCAAGGCGTGAAAAATCTCTTCCTTGCTTTTGAAGTGGGCGTAGATGCCTGCCTTGGATAAGCCCGCACATTCCGCCAGGCGCTCCATCGACACGGCGTTGTATGTCCGATCCGCAAACTCGATCAACGCCGCATCCAATATTTCCTCTCTCCTGGCCACAGAAGACAGATAGCGGCGCTTGCCTGGTACGTCGTCTTTTTTGGTTGGCATACAAAGGTCCCTGTTCAAAAATTGACTGGATTGTCCCATGGGCTGGTCACCGGTTCCACCATGGGCGCATGGTCAGCCCAGGCTGAGCACTTCCAACTGGCGGGTGTGCAGTGCCTAGTGAACGGCTAGTTGCGTTTTCGGGATTGTAACGTATAATCACAAACAACCGTCCAGTCGTTTTCTTTATAGTGTGCGATAACGCGCACTATTCGCAGGGACGCATACGAACCCGGAACGCCGGAAAATGAAGCAGGAGAGCCCCATCGACCGGTCGCTAGAGGCGAGAGTGCAGACATTAATAGGGAGGTGGCGTGAACAGCCATCAAAGTCGCGCTCGATTGCAGCGTTCGTTGGTGACCGACATGCCTGCGCGTCGCTGTACGTGGGCGGCTACTCCTCTACAACCAGGCCCTATTCAGCCCGAACCCCGTACGGAACGTGATCATGCCTCCAGCTTTTCCTTTATTGTCTGAGTTCAAATTGCGCACTGCCTCGCTGGCACTGAGCGCCGTCGTACTGACCGGCTGCATGTCGCTCGCTCCCGCTCCTGATACTCCGCCCCCGCCGGTGCCAGCGGTTTGGTCTGGTCATCCTGAATCAGGCGCCAAGGGTGCTCATGCGGGAGAACTTGCCTGGCAGGCGTACTTCACGGATCCCTTGCTGCAACGCCTCATCGAGACAGCGCTAGAGAACAACCGCGATCTGCGCCTGGCCGCGCTGCGTGTCGAGGAAGCCAGCGCTACGTTCCGCATTCAGCGCTCGGATCGATTTCCTGCCGTGGGCCTCGGTGCCCAAGGTGGGCGCGCCCGCGTCCCTGGCGATCTAAACATGTCGGGCCGATCGCAGGTCGGCGGCGAGTACCGAGCCGAGGTGGGGTTGAGCACCTGGGAGCTGGATCTGTGGGGCCGGGTCCGCAACCTCGAGGACGCCGCCCTGCAAACCTGGCTGGCAACCGACGCTGCGCGCCAGGCCGTCCACCTGGCGCTGATCGCCCAAGTGGCGGACGGTTACCTGGGCTTGCGCGAGATTGACGAGCGTGTGGCTATCGCCCGTCAAACCGTCGCGACTCGCGAGAATTCCTACCGCATTTTCCGGCGCCGCGTTGAAGTCGGCTCGACCTCGAAGCTGGATCTCACCCAAGTCCAGACCCTGCTGAACCAGGCTCAGGCGCTGCTGACCCAGCTTGAGCAAGCGCGCGCCACGCAACTGCACGCGCTGGCGCTGCTGGTGGGCGCTGATCCTGGCCCGCTGCCCGCCAAAGCACCCTTCGATGAAACAACGGTGCTGGCCGACCTGCGGGCCGGTCTGCCTTCGGAGCTGCTGGTCAGCCGCCCGGACATCATTTCCGCGGAACACCAATTGCGCGCTGGCGATGCCAACATCGGGGCCGCCCGCGCGGCGTTCTTGCCGCGCATTGCGCTGACCGGCAGCTTCGGCACGGCCAGTTCCGATCTGGACGGCCTGTTCGATTCCGGCAGCCGCGCCTGGACCTTCATGCCCACCCTGTCGCTGCCCATCTTCGATGGCGGGCGGCGGCGCGCCAACCTGGAACTGAGCGAAGTGCGCCGCGACATCGCCGTTGCCGGCTACGAGAAGACCATTCAAACGGCCTTTCGCGAGGTGGCCGATGCACTGAGCGCCAAGTACTGGCTGGCTGAGCAATTGACGATCCAGCGGGCCAATCTGGAAGCGCAAAGCGAACGCGCGCGGCTGGCCCAGTTGCGCTACGACAACGGCTCGGCCGCTTTCCTGGAGGTGCTGGACGCCCAACGCGATTTGCTGGATGCCGGACAACAGCTGGTACAGGCGCGCCGTGCGCTGCTATCCAGTCAGGTGGCGCTGTATGCCGCGCTCGGCGGCGGCACCCTCACCGCAACCGGCCAGGCGCAGAGTGCGACCTCGACGCCCGCTTCCACCCCATCAACCCGTTAAGGCACGCGAAACCTATGACTGTCTCATCCTCTCTCAAGAAAAAACTCCTGGTTGTTGCCGCTGCAGCGGTTGTTATCGCGCTGGCCTGGCGGGGCTGGACGGAGCTAGCCGACAGCGGGCCCGGCGAAGGGTTCATCAGCGGCAACGGCCGGATCGAAGCCACCGAGATCGATATCGCCACCAAGCTTCCCGGTCGTATCGAAGACATCCTCGTACGTGAAGGCGACTTCGTCGCGGCGGGTCAGCCACTGGCCAGAATGCAACTGGAAACGCTTGAGGCGCAGCGCGACGAAGCCTTCGCCATGCGTGAACAGGCCGAGCACTCGGTGACAGCAGCACAGGCCCAGGTGGCGCTGCGTGAAGCCGACGTGGTTGCGGCGCAGGCCCTGGTCGGTCAGCGCGAGTCGGAGCTCGACGCTGCGCAACGGCGGCTGAAACGTTCGCAGACCCTGTCCCAAGAGGGTGCCGCCTCGATACAGGAGCTGGACGATGACCGGGCGCGCGTACGGGGCGCACAGGCGACGCTCGCGGCCAGCAAAGCACAGACCGCCGCTGCCCGCGCCGCGGTTGAGGCCGCCAAGGCGCAGCTTGTCGGCGCGAGGTCCAGCGTGTCCGCTGCCACGGCCAGCATCAATCGCATCGAAGCGGACATCCGCGACAGCGAACTGCGTGCCCCGCGCGACGGACGGGTTCAGGTTCGCGTGGCGCAACCTGGCGAGGTGCTCGGAGCCGGCGGACGTGTCCTGAACCTGATCGACCTGTCGGACGTGTACATCACCTTCTTCCTGCCCGAGACCGTGGCCGGCCGCGTCGCGCTGGGCACCGAGGTACGCATCATTCTGGATGCCGCGCCGGAGTTTGTTATTCCAGCGAGCGTTTCCTTCGTCGCCAGTGTGGCGCAATTTACTCCCAAGACGGTAGAAACCGCGAGCGAGCGGCAGAAACTGATGTTCCGCGTGCGCGGGCAGATTTCCCAGGATCTGCTGCGTGAACACCTGGATCAGGTCAAGACCGGGCTGCCCGGCGTGGCCTGGGTCAAGCTCGACGCCAATGCCGAGTGGCCCGAGAACTTGTCCCTTCGCGTGCCGGAGTAAGTATGAGCCACAGTGCGCAACCCATGACCGTTGCAAGCGTCAGACAGGTGCGCTTGCGTTACGGCAACGTCATGGCCCTGGATGGCATTGACCTGGACATTCCCGCCGGGCGGATGGTCGGCCTGATTGGCCCCGACGGCGTAGGCAAGTCGAGTCTGCTCTCATTGCTGGCTGGCGTACGTATCATCCAGGAGGGCACGGTCGAGGTGCTGGGTGGCGATATGGCCAGCAAAGCCCATCGCAAGCAGGTATGCCCGCGCATCGCCTACATGCCGCAGGGACTGGGCAAGAACCTGTACCCGACGCTCTCGGTCGAGGAAAATCTGCAGTTCTTCGCGCGCCTGTTCGGTCATGGCTCTGCGGAACGCCGCCAGCGTATCGATGAGCTCACTCAGGCCACTGGCCTGCTCAAATTCCTGGAGCGCCCGGCAGGCAAGCTCTCCGGGGGCATGAAGCAGAAACTCGGCCTGTGCTGCGCACTGATTCACGACCCGGATTTTCTGATTCTCGATGAGCCGACGACCGGAGTGGATCCGCTGGCGCGCGCACAGTTCTGGGACCTGATCGAGCGCATCCGCGCCGATCGCCCCGGCATGAGCGTGATCGTGGCTACCGCCTACATGGATGAGGCACAGCGCTTCGACTGGCTCGCCGCCATCGACGACGGCAAGGTCCTCGCCACCGGTACGCCGAAGGAATTGCTGGAGAAAACAAACAGCCCGAACCTGGAAGAGGCATTCATCCGCCTGCTCCCGGAAGAGAAAAAGCGCGGACACCAAGCGGTTGTCATTCCGCCTCTGCCTGAGGACGGCGCGGACGATATCGCCATCGAAGCCGAGGGGCTGACCATGCGCTTTGGCGACTTCGTTGCTGTCGACAGTGTCTCCTTCCGTATCCGGCGCGGTGAGATCTTCGGCTTCCTCGGCTCCAATGGTTGCGGCAAGTCCACGACCATGAAGATGCTCACCGGCCTGCTGCCGGCGAGCGAGGGCCGGGCCTGGCTGTTCGGCCACGAAGTCGATCCGCATGACCTGGACACCCGCCGCCGTGTCGGCTACATGTCGCAGGCGTTCTCGCTCTACAGTGAACTCACGGTACGCCAGAATCTGGAGTTGCACGCCAAGCTGTTCAGTGTGTCCCCGAACGATATTCCGGGCCGCGTGGACGAGATGGTGGAGCGCTTTGGGCTGGCGGACGTCATCGACAGCCTGCCGGCCAGTCTGCCGCTGGGCATACGCCAGCGCCTGTCGCTGGCCGTTGCCATGGTGCACAAGCCCGAGCTGCTGATTCTGGACGAGCCGACCTCCGGCGTCGACCCGGTGGCGCGTGATGCGTTCTGGCGGCTGCTTATTGAATTGTCGCGGCGCGACCGGGTGACGGTCTTCATTTCCACTCACTTTATGAACGAGGCCGAACGCTGCGACCGCATGTCGATGATGCATGCCGGCAAGGTGCTCGACAGCGACGTGCCCGCCAGACTGGTCGAGAAACGCGGCGCCAAAACCCTTGAAGAGGCCTTCATCGGCTACCTCCTCGAAGCCGAGGGCGGCACAGCCGCCCCGCCCAGCCAGCCTGAGGCCGACAATCACGAGGAGCCGCCATCCGCGGTACCCGCTGAACACCGCGGGCACCGCTCTGGAGGCTTCAGCTTGCAGCGCATGTTCAGCTATCTATGGCGCGAGACCCTGGAGCTGCAGCGGGATCCGGTACGCGCCACCCTGGCGCTGGGTGGTTCGCTGCTGCTGATGTTCGTGATCGGTTTCGGCATCACCATGGACGTCGAGGACTTGAGCTATGCGGTGCTCGATCGCGACCAGACCACGCTCAGCCAGAGCTACACGCTGAACCTGGCCGGCTCGCGCTACTTCACCGAGCACGCGCCTATCGTCGACTACGACGATCTCGACCGGCGTATGCGCAGCGGCGAACTGTCGCTGGCCATCGAAATCCCCCCTGGCTTCAGCCGCGACGTGTTGCGGGGCCAGAATGTGCAGATCGGCGCCTGGCTCGACGGCGCCATGCCGCAACGCGCGGAAACCGTCCAAGGCTATGTTCAGGGCATGAACCAGCATTGGCTGCTCTTACAGGCCAGCGAACGCAGCGGCGCCAGCGCAGCCGGCAATGCGAGCGTCGAGACGCGCTTTCGCTACAACCCCGATGTCAAGAGCCTGCCGGCCATGGTACCGGCCGTGATTCCTCTGTTGTTGCTCATGCTGCCGGCGATGCTGACCGCGCTGGCGGTGGTGCGCGAGAAAGAAACCGGGTCGATCACCAACCTCTACGTGACGCCGGTTACGCGCATCGAGTTTCTGCTTGGCAAGCAACTGCCCTATGTCGGTCTGGCCATGGTGAACTTTCTGTTGATGACGCTGCTCGCGGTCACCGTCTTTGGCGTTCCGGTCAAGGGCAGCTTTTTCACCCTGACGCTGGCCGCGCTGATCTTCTCCTTCGCCGCGACAGGCATGGGGCTGCTCGCCTCGGCCGTCACACGCAGCCAGATCGCGGCCATGTTCTTTGCCATGATCGGCACCCTGATACCGGCCACCCAGTTCGCCGGCCTGATCGATCCGGTGTCCTCGCTCGAGGGCTCCAGCAAGTTCATCGGCGAGATATATCCCGCCACGCACATGATTTCCATCAGCCGCGGCGTTTTCAGCAAGTCGCTCGGCCTGGCTGACCTGACTGGGCCGCTGTGGTCGATGCTCTTGTCGGTCCCGGTCATCCTCGGCGCAGCCGTTTTGCTACTCAAAAAGCAGGAGCGCTGAGATGGGCAGAAGAAACCTGGCCAACATCTACGACCTGGGTGTCAAGGAGCTGTGGAGTCTGTGGCGCGATCCGATGATGCTCGTGCTCATCCTCTATGTGTTCACCGCGTCGGTCTACACCTCGGCCACGTCCATGCCGGAGACGCTGCACAACGCGCCCATCGCCATCGTCGACGAGGATCATTCGGCGCTGTCCCAGCGGATTGCCTCGGCGTTCTACCCGCCGCAGTTCACCCAGCCGGCCATGATCGACTATGGGGACGTGGATCCGGGCATGGATGCCGGGCAGTACACCTTCGCCCTGGTCATTCCGCCCAACTTCCAGCGCGACGTGCTCGCAGGGCGCTCGCCCGCCGTGCAGCTCAATGTTGACGCCACCCGCATGAGCCAGGCCTTCACCGGCAGCGGTTACGTTCAACAGATCTTCACGGGTGAAGTCAACGAGTTCGTCAAGCGTTATCGCGGGACTGACGCACTGCCCGTGGACCTGGCCTTGCGCGCGCGCTTCAACCCCGCACTCGAGCAGGCCTGGTTCGGCTCGGTGGTGCAGATCATCAACCACATCACGCTGCTGTCCATCATCCTGACCGGCGCGGCGCTGATCCGCGAGCGAGAGCACGGCACCATCGAGCACCTGCTGGTGATGCCGGTCACGCCCGCGCAGATCATGCTCTCCAAGGTCTGGTCGATGGCCCTGGTCGTGCTGATCGCCTCCTTTCTGTCCCTCACTCTCATGGTGCGCGGCGTTCTGGGCGTGCCCATCGAGGGCTCCATTGCGCTGTTCTTCGCCGGCGCAGCACTGAGCCTGTTCGCTACCACCTCGATGGGCATCTTCATCGCCACCCTGGCGCGCAACATGCCGCAGTTCGGCATGTTGATGATGCTCACCATCATGCCGCTGCAGATGCTCTCGGGTGGCACCACGCCACGCGAAAGCATGCCCGAGATAGTGCAGAACATCATGCTGATCGCACCCACCACCCATTTCGTGGAACTGAGCCAGGCTATCCTCTACCGGGGCGCCGGCCTGGAGACGGTGTGGCAGCCCTTCCTGGCGCTGGCACTGATCGGCACAGTTCTGTTTTTCCTGTCGTTAGCACGCTTTCGCAAAACGATCGGCCAGATGGCTTGATCGTTTGACCGCCCGAGTGAGCATTTCACCCCCGGCAAGGAGTTTTACAATTAGCAATGAAACCATCCCTCTCAACCCATTCAAGGCGAACTCAGAACTGCAACTGCGCTTTCCAGCGCCTGACGCTGGAAAGCGGCCAACAATGGATGGAGAGCGCGACGGGTGTCGGTGAACACAATGCGTTCATTCGCGAGCACATCTGTGCAGCACTGGCCTTTCTGGGCATTGCGCTGGATGCCGACGCCAACACCAGAAACGCGGCGACGCTTTCAAGCGCCCACAGGCAGGTCGTCGTGGCCGTCGAACCAACCAACGAAGAGTGGGCGGACAAAATGGAGGGTATTGGCCTGATGCCGTCGAGCACTGGCAAACCAGGTGGTTCTCGCACTGGTGAAAAGATGGCTGATTACGCGATCAAGGGCGGCTTGTTCATGCAGGCTACTGACCACTGCACGCCGGGTACGGTTTCGATAATGGGTTCGTAGTATCGAAACTGGCCGACGGCCACTTGCCGCTTTAACGCTTGCACATAGCGGCGCACGCTGCGCTCTGACACTTGTAGTGTGCCAACTTTGTTTTTCAGCCGCCGCATCAGCTTCACAGCGGACAGTTTGGGGGATTCCTTGAGCTGGTTAATCAGGTAGTCACGGTAATGATCCAACCACTTATAGCGCGACGGATCGGCTTGCATAATGGATGTCTAAAGAGCGCTAAAGGGGAAAGGGCAAATGGCTTGAAGGGATTAATGGAAGGGAGGTTAAGGGCAAAGGGGCTACCCTTAAAGGGCTTGTTTGCAGGGAAAAGCAAAAGGCCAAAAGGCAATCCGTGCCAGCCAAAAAATCATATAATCAAGAGCGGGATCTCTAAACCCCAGCTTAATATTCATGCATGGTTAACGCTCCCTACATGCGAGATTTTGGATCTTTACTCTTCCTACGACCTATGCAGTAATCAATAAAACAAAAGAAGGCTACGGAGAAGTTCTCGCAGGCCATGCTGACCATCTATTGGAAAATGTACGCTATCGTCCAATGCTACTGGGTGAAGATTACCTCCGAAGAATAGGTGCTCTATTGGAGTTCTAATCTATCCATTACACATGAGCTACATTTTAGTTTTTAACAGGCTCATCTTATTTTACGGAGCATTTACGAATTGTTACACGAAATATCCCGTATTTTTAATGTGTCGTCTTAGGCACCGCTACCAACTTTACCCCCAGAGCGCCCAACACCCGGCTGATAGTGTCAAAGCGTGGACTAGCCCCCACCCGCAGCGCTTTGTACAAGGACTCACGACCGATACCTGCATCTTTGGCAATCTGGGTCATACCGCGTGCTTTAGCTATATCGCCAAGA
>DATJCV010000005.1:0-3803 GCA_035497775.1 Burkholderiaceae bacterium
TATTCATGGCGCCGCCGCAGACGACGAAATGGCGCGCCCGCACGGTGATCGTGACGCCGGTCGGCGCCAGACCGTCGGCGTCGAGCGCGATGCAGGTCAGACTGTCGACCCGCTCGCCGCGCAACTGCAGGCGCTCGGCACGGGTGCGAGTCAGCAATTGGGCGCCGCCGGCCAGTGCTGCCGGGATGGTAGTGACCAACATCGATTGTTTGGCGTTGGTCGGGCAACCCATGCCGCAATAGCCGAGATTCCAGCACGCCTTGACGTTGCGTTGGATAGTGTGGGTCGGAATCCCGAGGCGGGCGGCGCCGCGCCGCAATAGGTCGTTGTTTTCGTTGGGCGCTACCGGCCAGGGATGAATGCCGAGGCGCTGCTCCATGCGCTCGAACCAGGGCTGCAACGCCGCCGCGCCGTAACCGGAAAGGCCGTTTTTTTCCCAGTGCTGCAGTGTCGGTTCCGGGGTGCGGAAGCTGGAGGTCCAGTTGACGGTGGTAGAGCCGCCGACACAGCGGCCTTGCAGGATATTGATCGCCTTGTCGTCGGTCTTGCGTGCCGCCGATTCCTGGTACAGGGCGGGGTAGGCTTCGGCTTCGCGCATCTTGAAATCGCGCGACGATTTCAGCGGGCCTTCCTCGATCAGCACCACCGAAAGCCCGGCCAGTGTCAAGATTTCGGCGGTGACGCCGCCACCGGCGCCGCTGCCGATGATGGCGACGTCGGCCTCGATGCTGCGGTTGGCGGTGAGTGTCGAGGCATCGACGACTTTCCAGCCGGCGGCGATTCCCGCCTGCACCGGATCAGGGATGGCGGCGTGTGTGGGGGAAGCTGATTGGCTCATGGTCGGGCGTCAGTGGGGAAGGGGGATCGGGCCGGGATAGCCGATCGCCGGCCAGGCGCTTTCGTCGCTGTACCAGGCGCCGATGATCAAGTCGTGCAACGCCTGGTAGGCGCTTTGCAGCATGCCGAAGCGATGCATGCGCCAGCTTTGCAGGAAGGCGGCCACATCCGCGAGCTTGGCGTTGGGCCAGTCGTCCGCCACCCCTGCCAGCAGGCGCCGGGTCGGGGCCAACGTCAACAGGGCGAACAGGTCGCTGATTTCCTTCTGGGTGCGCAAGGGCAAGCCTGCAATTGCGGCGTGCGTACGGGTGATGCCGGCGGCAATGGTGGCTGCCGGCGGTGGCGCCGGTAGCGCGCCCTGCAGCATGGCCGGGACGATTGCCGCCAGCGCGGCAGCGGCGGCAGTGTCCAGCTGAAAGCGCTGCGGCGGCTGGCCAAGTGTAAAGCGATACACGCCGCCGGCAACGGCGAGAGTGGCGGCGCCAATCAGGCCGGTCTGGATAAATGCACGGCGGGAAATCATGGTCATGGTGTGGTTAAAATTTTTTTTCAGTGTACCGCACGTATTTGACGCTCCATCGGATGGAACTAGAGTTTCGCTTCTAGTGCGGTGGTTGGTGTCGGCCGCGATCGCTGCAAGAATAATGTGTCAGCAACCAATCTGGCGCCAATCCAGTGCGCCCGAGCAGGGACGAGCATGGAAAAACACGAATTGGTCACTGCCCTAAGAGCCAGTTTGCAGGCACTGGCGCAGCAAAGAACGGCCGCACGCAGCGATCCGGCCACGCAAGCAGCACGGCTGGCGTTGCAGCAGTTCCAGTCGGCGCGCATGGCCCGCACTCACGCCGATTTGCTGGCGACACCGGAATCGGCGGCGGCCGCGCGCTTTTTCCTGGACGACTTGTATGGCGAGAAGAACGTGATTCAGCGCGATGCCGACCTCGAGCGCGTGTTGCCGACAATGGAGCGCCTGCTGCCTTTGCCGGCGCTGACGGCGGTGGCGGAAGCGATCGAGCTGGATGCGTTGTCGGAAGCGCTGGATACGGCACTGGCCAAGCGCCTGGGGCCGGATTTTGACGGGCACGATTACGCCGCTGCCTATCGCGCAGTCGCCACGCGTGCGGCGCGCGAGCAGCAGTTACGGCAAGTGGAGTCAGTCGGCAACGGGCTGTGCCGGCTGGTGCGGATTCCATTGCTCGGGACGACGCTGGCGATGATGCGCGCACCGGCCAGACTGGCCAAGCTGGGCGACTTGCAAAATTTTCTGGAGCGCGGCTTTAACGCGTTCAAGGCAATGCGTCAGCCGCAGCAATTCGTCGCGACCATCGTTGCGCGCGAAGGACAGATATTGCAGCAGATTTATGCCGGCAAGCCGCGCCCGTTTGAGATCTAGGTATGCCAAAATCCTTGTTTATTGCAAGGAGTATAGGGAAAATTCAGACGGTTGGCGCCTGATAATTGCCTATGGTATGAGGAGTATATCGCCAGTTCTGGGGCTTGCGACGCCAACTGGGTCTGAAGTCACCGCCGGGCCGCCTTGGGAGGCGGTAGTGGCGTATCCACCAGGCGAGTGCCGGCCAGCCGATCGTGCAGAAAGCGCCGCTCGGGATCGAGGTACACGGTGAGCGCCCACAACAGCAGATTCACCGCCGGAATCAGGACCAGCAGCCAGCCTTGTGCGCCAGCCAACCAAGCGGCGATCAGGCCCGGCACGCACCAGCACCAAGCCAGCAGATAACGGCCCAGCGCACGCGGCATGCCCACCCGCCGGCCATTGGTGGTGACCAGACGGATGCGCCAGGTCTTCATCGCCAGCGTCTGGCCGCCATGACTCCAGAACCAGATGAAATAGATGCCGATGACCACGAACAGCCAATCCTGCAGGCCGTTGCGCAAGTACAGCGCATGACGCTGCTGTAGCAGCGTGGAAAAAATCCAGCCAGCGAAAAACAATACGCCGAACAGCAGCATCGATTCATACAGCATGCTGCACAGGCGGCGTACGAGTGAGGGAGTAGTGAAAGCCGGATTCAAGGGGATGACAATTCCAGTTGAAGGGGATAACGATTATTGGGCAGGATCGGGCGCGGGTGTTGATGATTCGGTCGGAGTGGCGGTTGGAGTTGCGGGTGGTTCCGGCGCTGCCGCCGACAGGGCGGGGGCGGGCGCCGGGTTCGCGGGCGTAGCGCTCAAATGTCCTCCCGGCTGTGGTGTCAGTGCCTGCTCCAGCACCGGTTGGGGAGTGGATTTCATCGGTGCCGCGGTGTTTTTGTGTGTGCCGTGTGCTGGTGGCAGCGTGGTGACGCGTTTCTTGATCGTGGTTTTCGCCAGTTCTTCCTTTTGCTCCGGCGGCAATTGCTGGTATTGCTCCCAGCGTGCCGACTTCTGATCATGGCCAAGCTTTTTGGCGCGGGTAAAGCTGTCGCGTGCTACCCGCCGTTGTTGCGGCGTCAATTTCATCCACTCGTTCATGCGTTTTTGCACCCGCTGCTGCTCGGCCGGGCTCATCGATGTGAACTTATTGCCGATTGCCAGCCATTTTGTCTTGTGTGCCGAGGGCATCTGGTCCCACTCCGGCGCCAATGGCGCCAGCGCCGTTTGCTGCGCGGCGGTCAGTTCTGCCCAAGCCGGCTTGGTGGCTGCCGTGCGGCTGCTCTGATGAGTGGCAGGCGATGTGGCTGGGTTGGCGGCAGGTTTGGCTGTGCTGGCTGGTGATGTCGAGACGACGGCAGAAGCAGCCGGTCCGGCGTTGTGCTTGATGACGGCAACCGCAATCAGAGCGACTGCCAGCAGTCCGGACAGGATCAGCAGCGCATGGCGGACACGCTTGCCGCCACCGCTATTGACCGTGCGCAACCGCTCCACCGCTAATCTCCGCGCTTGGCCAGGAAGGCGTTGAAGCCGTGATCTGCATAGGCTGATAATGGCAACTCATCGGCCAATACCGCAGCGTCGAGGTCTGCAAT
>DATJCV010000006.1:0-19760 GCA_035497775.1 Burkholderiaceae bacterium
GCAAGCGCAGCCGGCATTGCTGGAGAATGTCTGGCCTCACCTGAAACCGCTTGTCCTGAAATGAATCAATGAAGTTTCCCGCGCTGCTGACTTTTTCCGACATCCTGCCGCAACTCGAGCGTTTCGACAGCATCATCGACACCCGCAGTTCGTCCGAATTCGCCGAAGATCATCTGCCCGGCGCGATCAACTGCCCGGTGCTGGACGACGACGAGCGCAAGCGGATCGGCACGCTGTACAAGCAGGTCAATCCGTTCGAAGCCAAAAAAGCCGGCGCTGCCATCGTCGCGCGCAACATCGCGCACCACATCGACACGCAATTCATGGCCCATGGCCGCGACTGGAAGCCGCTGGTCTATTGCTGGCGCGGCGGCAACCGCAGCGGCGCGATGGCGCATATCCTGGCCAGGATCGGCTGGCAGGCGGTGCAGCTGGATGGCGGCTACAAGGCTTACCGCCGGCATGTGAATACGGCCCTGACGGAATTGCCGGCACGCTTTGCGTTTCGCATCGTCTGCGGTCCGACCGGCAGCGGCAAGAGCCGCCTGCTGCAGGCACTGGCAGCGGCTGGCGCCCAGGTGCTGGACCTGGAACAGATGGCCGCTCATCGCGGCTCGGTGCTCGGCCGATTGCCGGACGAACAGCAGCCAACGCAGAAAATGTTCGAGAGCCGCATGTGGCAGACGCTGCGAGGCTTCGATCCGGCGCGGATTGTATTCGCCGAATCCGAGAGCAAGAAAGTGGGCGATGTACGAGTGCCGGAAATGCTGATGGAGCGCATGCGCGCTGCGCCCTGCATCGCGCTCGAGCTGCCGCTGGCGCACCGGGTACGGTTGTTGATGCAGGATTATGTGCATTTCTCGCTCGACCCAGGCCAGTTGAATACACAACTGGATTGCCTGTCGAATCTGTATGGTCGTGCAACGATCAGCCGATGGCAGACTTTGGCACTCAACGGTCAACTGGAGCTGCTGGTAGAAGAGCTCTTGCGCAACCATTACGACCCGGCTTATTTGCGCTCCATTGAACGTAACTTCGCTCAAATTGCGCAGGCGACGGCAATCTCACTGGACGACATTTCATCACCAGCCTTCACCCAGGTGGCCCGGCGCTTGTGCGACCTCACCGACCAATCCGCGATCGCAGCCGAATAAAAAAAGCCGCTCAACGAGCGGCTTTTTAGTGAGTTGCGTGTTTACTCTGATTTTGCGGGCGCTTCAGTTTCACTACCCGACTCGCTGGCCTTCGGCTTGATGATCTCCGCCTTGGCTCGGTTTTTCAGTACATTGATGTAGGCCAGCATTTCCTGTTGCGCCAGCATGTTGGTGATTTGCTGCTGTTCGGCTTGGCGCTGAGCGGTGTCCGGATTAGCGGGCTGCAGTACCTTGCTGATACGGAAAATCGCATAATCGCCATTCGTCAGTTCCACTCCGGCAAATGCGGGGAGTTTTCTGATATCCGCCTTCATAACCGCCAGCAGAGCGCGAGGGTCGAGTCCCGCATCCTTGCTGCGCGACACGGTCTTCTCCGCCGTAAAGCCGGCCGTACTATCCTGGGCCTTCAGCGCTGCAAGTTTACTGGCGCCGCCTTCACGTGCCAAACGGGCGGCTTCGGCTCGTGCCACGCGTTCCCGCACGACTTCCTTCACTTCGCTCAGTGGCCGCTTGAATGCCGCCTTATGCTCGACCACATGGCCGGCAATCAAGGTCTGGGGTGCGATCTCGATCACTTCGGTATTATGCTTGTCACGGATGACGTCATCGGTAAATAGCGCCTTCAAGAATTTCGGATTGTTATACGGGGCATTCGCCAGCGCCGGATTCGGGTTGCGCGTCACGTCGCTGGCGGTTTGAATCGGCAGTTTCAGCTTGTCGGCAACCGGTTTCAGGCTATCGGCTTGTTCATATACGGTATTGTTGAAGATATCGGCCAACTCCGAGAATTTTTTCTCGATCAACTGCTTTTTGATTTCAGTCGCGATCTCGTCTTTCACTTCAGCCAGCGGTTTGACCACGGCTGGCTTGATGCCTGTCAATTCAATGATGTGATAGCCAAAATCGGTCTGCACCAGATCACTGATTTCGCCCTGCTTCAGCTTAAGTACGGCGTCTTCGAATGGCTTGACCATTGCCTGTTTGCCAAAAAAGCCAAGATCGCCGCCCATCGCAGCCGAGCCCGGATCCTGGGAATTGGCCTTCGCCACCTTGGCAAACGAGGCGGGGTCCTTGCGCACCTCGGCCAGCAATGTCTCGGCCTTCGCCTTGGCGGCAGCCTTGTCGGCCGTCGATGCATCCTTGTTAACGGCGATCAGGATATGACTGGCGCGGCGCTGCTCTTCGGTTGTGTAGTGCTGAGCGTTCTGCTCATAGTAGGACTTGATGTCGTCCTCGCTGACCGGTGTCTGCGCGGCCAGCGTCTTGTTATCGAGGATCACGTAGTCGATTTTGGCTTGTTCCGGGACCATGAACTGCTGGCCATTTTTGTCGTAATAAGCGGTCAGCATCTGTTCGGTCACCTTGACCTGCGGCACATAGTCCGATGCCTTGATCAGCAGTTCTTGCGCCACACGCTCCTGGTCATTCAAGTCGGACAGGTGCGCTGCCAGCGTCCTCGATGCAAATGCGGTGGTTTGAATCGCCGAATTCAACTGTTGCAAAGCTAGGTCATGACGCAGACGCGCTTCGTACATCGTCGGCGTCATCCCTTGTGCCGCCAGCAGCTCCTTGTAGCGCACACCGTCAAATTTACCATCGGCGCCAGTCAATCCCGGGATATCCAGAATCGCCTGCTGCAAGAGCGCGTCGGGAACCGCCAGGTGCATGCGCACCGCTTCTGCCGACAGCGCGCGTTGCGCAATCAGATTATCCAGCACTTCCTGTTTTGCAGCCGGTGTATCGAATAGCGCCGCATCAAAGCGCGCGCCATACATTTGGCGCAGGCGCTCCATTTGTTCGCGCTGCGCCGCATCCCAATCCTGTTGCGTGATGGATTGTCCCGCGACCTTGGCCACCGCATTGTCACCACCGCCAAAGCGGCTATAGCTCTCCAGCCCGAAAAACGCGAATGACGGGAAGATGAACAGGAGCAGAACGAACTGCATCAAGCGTTGATGGGTGCGGATAAACTCGAACATGATCAGCCAATCAGAGACAAATTACGAACCGTAATCAGATATGAAAAAAGGCGAACTTGCGTTCGCCTTTTTTTGATTGTTGGCGGAGTGGACGGGACTCGAACCCGCGACCCCCGGCGTGACAGGCCGGTATTCTAACCAACTGAACTACCACTCCTGGATTTACTGCAAATTTGACTGTTGGTGGGTGCTGAGAGGCTCGAACTCCCGACCTACGCCTTGTAAGGGCGCCGCTCTACCAACTGAGCTAAGCACCCTACTTAATCACTTAGCCAGCCAAACATTCTGGAGTTTTTATTATTAGCAACGCCAAAAAAACACTAGTTTACAGCATCTTTCAAAGCTTTGCCAGGTTTAAATTTAGGAACTTTCGCTGCCTTGATTTTGATTGCTTCGCCGGTGCGCGGATTGCGGCCAGTACGGGCCGCACGCTTGCCAACCGAGAACGTACCGAAACCGACCAGAGTCACGCTACCGTTTTTTTTCAACGTCGTTTTTACCACCGCGATCATGGATTCCAGTGCGCGGGTCGCGGCCGCTTTGGAGATATCCGCCGACCTCGCCATATGATCAATCAATTCAGTTTTATTCACTTATGTCCCCCTCAGGAAGGTTGAATTTCGCAACGCTGTTTTTCGCTTTATTCTTGCCGTACACCGATCGCATATGCAGAAAAAATCTGCAGCCCGTATTAAACAAGCCGCAACGCCTTGTGTCAAGCGCTTTGCGGCTCAAACACCCATTTCACCAAAGCTTGGCGGCATGTTGCGGCGCTCCGGGATGACGGTCGAAAAAAAGCGCTCTTGCGAGCGCTTTTTTGACGCATACAGAACTTAGTGGGTGACCACGCCCGGGTCGCTCTGGGCACCAGTTGTTACGCTGGCCGTGACCAGATCCTGCTCCTCGGTGAGTGCGACAGGAGCTCGCTCCAGAGCGATTTCCAGCACCTTGTCGATCCAGCGCACAGGAACGATTTCGAGCCGGTTCTTGACATTGTCCGGTATCTCGGCCAAGTCCTTCACGTTTTGCTCCGGAATCAGCACGGTCTTGATACCGCCCCGGTGCGCGGCCAGCAATTTTTCCTTCAGACCGCCGATCGGCAATACCTCGCCACGCAGTGTAATTTCGCCCGTCATCGCAACGTCGGCGCGCACTGGAATGCCTGTCAACGTCGATACCAGCGCGGTGGTCATGGCAATCCCGGCCGATGGTCCATCTTTCGGCGTGGCGCCTTCCGGCACGTGGATATGGATATCGCTTTTTTCAAAAACCTCATTCTTGATGCCAAGCCGCTTGGCGCGACTGCGCACCACGGTGCGCGCCGCCTCGATCGATTCTTTCATCACATCGCCGAGAGTGCCGGTACGGATAATCCCGCCCTTGCCTGGCATGCTCATCGCTTCGATCGTCAACAGCTCGCCGCCGACCTCGGTCCATGCCAACCCTGTCACCTGGCCGACCTGGTTGTCTTTTTCAGCAACGCCAAAGTCAAAACGGCGCACTCCCAGGAACTTGTCCAGATTCTTCGACGTCACCGCGACCTTCTTGCCCTGCTTCTGGAGCAACAGCATCTTGACCACCTTGCGGCAAATCTTGGAGATTTCGCGCTCCAGGGAGCGCACTCCGGCTTCGCGCGTGTAGTAACGGATGATGTCGCGCAGTGCCGATTCGGCCACGCTGATCTCGCTCTCCTTCAAGCCGTTATTCCGGATCTGCTTGGGCAGCAAATAACGCTGCGCGATACTGGTTTTTTCGTCCTCGGTGTACCCGGCCAGGCGAATCACTTCCATCCTGTCCAGCAAAGCCGGCGGGATATTGAAGGAGTTCGACGTCGCCACGAACATCACATCGGACAAGTCGAAATCGACTTCAATGTAATGATCTGAAAAGGTGTGGTTCTGTTCCGGATCGAGCACCTCCAGCAAGGCGGATGATGGGTCGCCGCGAAAATCCATGCCGAGTTTATCGATTTCGTCCAGCAGGAACAGCGGGTTGCGCACGCCGGCTTTCGCCAGGCTTTGCAGTATCTTGCCCGGCATGGAGCCGATGTAGGTACGGCGATGGCCGCGGATTTCGGCCTCGTCGCGCACACCGCCCAATGCCATGCGGACGTACTTGCGGTTGGTCGCGCGCGCAATCGACTGGCCGAGAGACGTCTTGCCGACCCCTGGCGGGCCGACGAAGCACAGGATCGGCGCCTTCAGTTTGTCGACGCGCTGCTGTACAGCGAGATATTCCAGAATACGTTCCTTGACCTTCTCCAGCCCGTAGTGATCGCCTTCCAGCACCTTCTCGGCGTTCGCCAAGTCGTTATTAACCTTGGATTTTTTCTTCCATGGCAAACCCACCAGCGTGTCGATATAGTTGCGCACGACTGTCGCCTCGGCCGACATTGGCGACATCATCTTCAATTTTTTCAATTCATTGAGAGCCTTGTCGCGTGCTTCTTTCGGCATGCGGGCGGCGACGATTTTTTTCTCGAGGTCTTCGAGGTCGGCGCCTTCCTCGCCCTCGCCCAACTCCTTCTGGATCGCCTTGACCTGTTCGTTCAGGTAGTATTCGCGCTGCGATTTTTCCATCTGCCGCTTGACGCGGCCCCGGATGCGCTTCTCGACCTGAAGGATGTCCAGCTCGCCCTCGAGCTGTCCCAGCAGATGCTCATGCCGTTTGGCGACATCGAAAATCTCCAGGATGACCTGCTTCTGCTCCAGCTTCAGCGGCAAGTGGGCCGCGATGGTGTCAGCCAGCCGTCCGGCGTCGTCGATGCCGGCCAACGACGTGAGAATTTCGGGAGGAATTTTTTTGTTGAGTTTGACGTATTGATCAAACTGCTGGACGATCGCGCGCCGCATTGCTTCGACTTCCGAGTCGTCGCCTGGCTCCGATTCGATTGGCGTCACGTCCGCGACAAAATGCGTGTCCAGCTCGCTGATGTGCTGAATACGCGCTCGCTGCGCGCCTTCGACCAGCACCTTGACGGTGCCGTCGGGCAGTTTCAGCATTTGCAGAATATTGGCGACGCAACCGATTTCATAAATATCGTCGGCTGTCGGCTCGTCCTTGGCTGCTGCCTTTTGCGCAGCCAGCATGATGCTCTTGCCCTGCTCCATCGCCGCTTCCAGCGCCTTGATCGATTTCGGGCGGCCGACAAACAATGGAATCACCATATGCGGAAATACAACTACATCCCGTAATGGCAATAACGGCAGTTGCGTGTGTTCAGTCAGTTGTGTCGTTGTCATGGCGAGCCTTATCAAGAAAACCTGCTATTGATGTTGGCGCGAGCGGCCGAAACACAAGGCCGGATATCGACAAAATCACGTCCTTCATTGGTAATAGCAATAAAAAGAGCCACATACGAAATTTCCGTCGGGTGGCTCGGCAACGGAAGCCAGAGTGCTTCCCGGTGAAGGAAATTGTACTGCGTTCAAAACGAGTTCATGTGTCCAACCGATCTTTCGTGTTCCAGCGCCACGATCACTTGGCGCCTGAAACCTTGGGCTGTTCGTGATAGATCAGCAATGGCTTGGCCCCGTTCGTAATCGTACCCTCGTCGATTACAACCTTGGCGACGTTTTGCTGGTCTGGCAATTCATACATCACATCCAGCAATGCCTGTTCGATGATGGAGCGCAGGCCGCGGGCGCCAGTCTTGCGCGCAATCGCCTTGCGCGCAATGGCATGCAAGGCGGCCGGCCGTATTTCGAGTTCGGCACCTTCCATCTGCAGCAATTTCGCATACTGCTTGATCAGCGCGTTTTTCGGCTCCAGCAAAATTTGGATCAATGCCGCCTCATCCAGTTCGGTAAGGGTTGCCACCACCGGCAAACGCCCGACCAATTCGGGTATCAGGCCGAACTTGATTAAATCCTCGGGCTCGGTATCCACCAGCATTTCGCTGGCAGCCCTTTCCTTGCGGCTCTTGACACTGGCCGAAAAACCGATTCCGCTTTTTTCAGAGCGGTTCGAAATGATTTTTGCCAATCCATCGAACGCACCACCGCAAATAAACATGATGTTGGTGGTGTCGATCTGCACGAAATCCTGATTCGGGTGTTTGCGGCCGCCTTGCGGCGGCACCGAAGCCATCGTGCCTTCGATCAGCTTCAGCAGCGCTTGCTGTACGCCTTCGCCCGAGACATCACGGGTAATCGAAGGGTTATCCGATTTGCGCGAAATCTTGTCGATTTCGTCGATATAAACAATGCCCTTCTGGGCTTTCTCGACTTCGTAGTTGCAATTCTGCAGCAGCTTCTGGATGATATTTTCAACATCCTCGCCGACATATCCCGCTTCAGTCAGCGTCGTCGCATCGGCGATCACGAATGGCACATTTAGCATCCGCGCCAGCGTTTGAGCCAGCAAGGTCTTGCCGGAGCCGGTTGGCCCAACCAGCAGGATATTGCTTTTTGCCAATTCCACGTCATCTTTGTTGCCAAGGTGCTTGAGACGCTTGTAATGGTTGTAAACCGCGACCGAGAGTATCCGTTTAGCATTAGTCTGCCCAATTACATACTGATCAAGCAATTCAGTAATTTCGTGCGGAGTCGGCAAATCTTTCTTGGAGCTGTCCATTGCATCTACGCCAGACGCTTCATCACGAATGATGTCATTGCACAAATCAATGCATTCGTCGCAGATGAAGACTGAAGGGCCGGCAATCAACTTTTTTACTTCATGCTGACTTTTGCCGCAAAAGGAGCAATAAAGCAGTTTTTCGCCACTGGAAGATTTTTTGTCAGACATAAGACTCGGTGTGAGTGAAGTTCGGTTTGATATTACCTGCGAATTCCGGATTCGTCACGGCAGCCGCAAGAAAATCCTGGCACCGAAGTTGTTCGGGAATAAAAATGAAATGCCCGGACGGGGTCGCGTCCGGGCATTCGGCATGGCGCCCGGGATCAGCTGCGATTGGTCAGTACTTTATCGATCAGGCCGTACTCGGCCGCGGCATCCGCGGACATGAAGTTATCCCGATCGGTATCCTTGCCGATCTGCTCCACCGATTGTCCGGTTTTTTCCGCCAGAATACTATTCAGACGTTCACGCAAATACAGGATTTCGCGTGCCTGAATTTCGATATCCGACGCTTGCCCTTGTGCGCCGCCAAGCGGCTGATGGATCATGATGCGCGAATTGGGAAGCGAAAAGCGCTTGCCCTTGGCGCCAGCTGCAAGCAGGAACGCACCCATCGATGCTGCCAAGCCGGTGCACAAAGTAGATACGTCCGGCTTGATGAACTGCATGGTATCGTAAATCGCCATGCCGGCAGAAACCGAGCCACCAGGCGAGTTGATATACAAGGAAATATCCTTGTCCGGATTTTCGCTTTCCAAAAACAGCAATTGCGCCACAATCAGGTTGGCGGTCTGGTCATTCACCGGCCCGACCAGGAAAATGACACGCTCTTTCAGCAGACGGGAATAAATATCATAAGCTCGTTCGCCACGCCCGCTTTGTTCGATGACCATCGGCACCATACCCAGCATCTCCGTATCCAGTGCAGAGTGTTGCGTGAAGTTTGTCATTCGTTTTCCCTGAAATAATCGTGGCGGTGAATCACGATTGTGTCTGATTGCCCATCAATTCATCAAAGGCCACCGTTTTTTCGGCGATTTTAGCCCTCTCCATGACGTAATTGACGACGTTTTCTTCCAAAACAAGAGCCTCGACCTCGGCCAAGCGTTGACGATCGCTGAAATAATACTTCAGCACTTGCTGTGGATCTTCATAGCTTTGCGCAAAATCTTCCACCTGCGCCCTGACTTGCTCCGGCGTCGCCTGCAGGCTGTTGGCCTTGACAACTTCGGCCAGAATCAAGCCGAGTCGCACGCGCCGTTCCGCCTGCGCCGTGAATAGTTCCGCCGGCAGCGCCACGTCTTTGACGTTCATCCCGCGCTGCTGCATGTCCTGGCGCGTCATTTCCATCAGGCGCTGAACATCCTGCTCAACCAATGCTTTCGGCACTTCCAACTCGCTCACCTTGATCAAGGCTTCCATCACGCTATCCTTGTTCTTGGCTTTGATGCGCGACTTGACTTCACGTTCCAGGTTTTGCTTGATGTCTTCGCGCATTTTCGTCAGATCGCCGCTTTCGACACCCAGCGATTTGGCGAATTCGGCATCGACTTCCGGCAAGTGCGCCCATTCGACTTTTTTCAGGACGATCGTAAACTCTGCAGTTTTACCGGCCACGTCCTTGCCGTGATAATCGGCCGGGAACGCCAGCGGAAACACTTTCGACTCGCCGGTCTTGAGTCCAATTGTAGCCGCCTCGAACTCCGGCAGCATGCGGCCTTCGCCCAAAACAAAGGCGTAATCGACAGCTTTACCACCTTGAAACTCAACGCCGTCAATGGTGCCGGTAAAATCGACTGTGACACGGTCGCCGTTTTGCGCAGTGAGGTCGGCGCCACCGTCGCCATGGGCGTCTGGCTGCCCCTTGACGTGATAATGAACTCGTTGCTTGCGCAGAATTTCGAGTGTTTTGTCAATTTCGGCTGCGCTTACGTCAGTCGTGGTTTTTTCCACTTCGGCAGCCGACAGGTCGCCAATTTTCACCTCCGGGTACACCTCGAAGGTGGCGTCGAATACCACGGCCCCTTCCGGCACGGCTTCACCGGTTTTTGGCTCGATATTCGGAAAACCGGCTACGCGCAAGTTGTTTTCGCTGGTCGCCTGGGCAAAGGCACGGCCCACCTGGTCGTTCAACACTTCGCTTTCGACCTGATAACCGAATTGCGCGGCAACCATTTTCATTGGCACTTTGCCTGGACGAAAGCCCGGCGCCTTGGCCGTGCGCGCGCGAATTTTCAACCTCTTTTCAACTTCCGACTGCACCTCGGTCAGCGGCAGCGTGATGGTGATGCGGCGTTCAAGTTTATCCAGGGTTTCGACTGCAGTTGCCATGTGAATCGTCCAAATAGTAAAAATTCCGTGGTGCGAGGAGGGGGACTCGAACCCCCACACCATTTCTGGCGTCAGGACCTAAACCTGGTGCGTCTACCAATTTCGCCATCCTCGCGGGATACATGCCTGGCACAGGCGGATCGAGGGCGTCGACCGAATAACGCCGATCCGCCTGCGCCGCCCGTGCCGGCAGCGTTTTTAATTCAACCCGTGATTTTACTTCAAGCGAAGAATCATGTCCGCGTTTTCTCCTTTACCATTGTGCAATTTAGCCGCCAGCCAGGATTGCCCACGCGCATGTCGATCGATCACTACGAAAATTTCCCGGTTGCCTCCTGGCTGTTGCCACCCGCATTGCGACCGGCCGTGCGCGTCATCTATGCCTTTGCTCGCAGCGCCGACGATTTGGCGGATGAAGGCGACGCCACGCCTGCCGACCGCTTGGCCGCCCTGGACGAATACGCTTTAGCCTTGCGGCAAATCGAACGCAAGCAAACGGTCAGTGGTCCGGTATTCGCGCCACTGGGAAAAATCGTGGCGGAATTCGCCCTGCCATTGCAGCCGCTGCACAATTTGCTGTCGGCATTTCGGCAAGATGTGCTTACCTCCCGCTATGCTACTTTCGCCGCCCTGCTCGACTATTGCCATCGCTCTGCCAACCCGGTTGGGCATCTGATGCTGCATCTGTACGGCGCTGCGAATCCGCGCAATTTACGTGATGCGGATGCCATTTGTACAGCCTTGCAGCTGACTAACTTCTGGCAGGATGTCGCGCTGGACTGGCAAAAAGGCCGGATTTATCTGCCGCAGGAAGATCTTGCCCACTTTGACGTTCAGGAGGCCCAGATTGCCGGCGCCAGCACCGATGCCGGCTGGCGTGCATTGATGGAGTTTCAAGTGACGCGCACACGCAGCCTGATGCTGTCCGGTGCGCCGCTGGCATGCCGCTTGACCGGCCGCATCGGATGGGAATTGCGGCTGGTGATCCAGGGCGGTCTGCGGATTCTGGCGCGCATCGAGGCGGCGAATTACGACGTCTTCCGGCAGCGCCCGCAGCTCGGTCCCGGTGATGGCGTGCCGATACTGTGGGCGGCGCTCAAGATGCGCGGGTGAGCGCATTTCACGTCCCTGAAAACCAAAATACTGCGGCGTGTATTTTTTGTTTGCAAGCAAACACCGCCGAATGAATACCTATTTAACATATACTCTGTGGTCTTGAAAATGGCGGGGATTGTCGTCACCAGCTTGTCACAGCCGATTTGTCGCCTCATTCGCACTCGGCTAGCATAACGGCTTCCTCCCGCCCGACTCGAATCGTTCTCCTGCCCTCATTTCATGTCTCCCGACGAATACTGCCAACAAAAGGCTGCGCAAAGCGGCTCCAGCTTCTACTACAGCTTCCTGTTCCTGCAACCGGCACAGCGGCGCGCAATCACCGCGCTCTATGCGTTCTGCCGCGAAGTCGACGATGCGGTCGATGAATGCACCGATGCCGCCGTCGCCAGCGCCAAGCTGAACTGGTGGCGCGGTGAAGTCAATGCCATGCTGGGCGGCAAGCCGACGCATCCGGTCACGCGCGCGTTGCAACCGCACTTGACTACCTACCAGCTCGATGGCGCGCATTTGCAGGCGGTCGTCGGCGGCATGGAGCTGGATCTGGAGCAGGCCCGGTACGCCAATTTTGCGCGCCTGGAGCACTATTGCTGGCACGTGGCGGGCGTGGTCGGCATCCTGTCGGCCAGCATCTTCGGCACGACGCGGCCGGAAACCTTGCAGTACGCGGAAAAGCTGGGGCTGGCGTTCCAGCTCACCAACATCATCCGCGACGTCGGCGAAGATGCGCGCAAAGGCCGCATCTACTTGCCGCTGGATGAACTGGAACGCTTTGGCGTGCCGGCAGCGGATATCCTGAATGCCCGCCACAGCGAAAACTTCGAAAAACTGATGCGCTTCCAGTTGGAGCGCGCAGACGCCGCTTACCATGAGGCATTTGCGCTGTTGCCGGCGGCAGATCGGCGCGCGCAACGGCCAGGCTTGATCATGGCGGCCATTTATCGCACGCTGTTGCAAGAAATCGAACGCGATGGCTTCCATGTCCTGACACAGCGCATCGCCTTGACCCCGATTCGCAAATTTTGGCTGGCCTGGAAAACCTATGTACGCGGCTAGCTGGCGCCAAGCTGCATGAGCCAAGTCCGGCGGGTCGCGGTAATCGGCGCCGGCTGGGCCGGCTGCGCCGCCGCAGTGGAACTGACGCGCCGCCATCATCAGGTGACGGTGTTTGAAGCTGGACGCATTCCCGGCGGACGCGCTCGCGCCGTTGAAATCAACGGGCACACGCTGGATAACGGCCAGCACATCCTGCTCGGCGCTTACCGTGACACCTTGCATTTGATGCGGAGCGTTGGCCTCGATCCACGCCGTGCCTTGCTGCGCTTGCCGCTGCAGATACGCTATCCGGCCGGCGGCGACGGCATGGATTTCGCCGCCGCCCGCCTGCCTGCCCCGCTCCACCTGCTGGCCGCGCTGTGGCGCAGCAAAGGGCTGGCGCGGCAGGATAAACTGGCGCTGACGCGCTTTTCGACGACTACGCGCTGGATGAATTGGCGCCTGAATGACGATTGCAGTGTGGCCGAGTTGCTGCAACGCTTCGACCAGACCGCGCGCCTGGTCCGGCTGTTATGGCAGCCACTGTGCGTGGCGGCGTTGAACACGCCAATCGAACGCGCCTCGGCCCAGGTCTTTCTGGCGGTACTGCGCGACAGTCTGGGTAGCCGTCGCGCCGCTTCCGACATGCTGATTCCACGACTCAATCTGAGTGCCCTGTTGCCGCAACCGGCACTCGACTTCATCATCCGGCGCGGCGGCGTGGTCAAGCTCGGCACGGCGGTGAAAGGCATTTCTGCCGACCGTGGACAATGGTCGCTGCAAACCGGCGACGCGCCAGACCGGTTCGATGCGGTCATCGTTGCCACCGCACCGGCTGCGGCGGCCGGCCTGCTACAAGGCGTGGCCGACATCGAAGCCATCGCCACACTGAGCCATGAGCCGATCACCACCTGCTATCTACAATATGCGCCGGGGATGCGGCTGGAGCGGCCGTTTTTTGCGCTGGAGGAGGATGTGGCTGCGGCCCGCTTCGGCCAGTTTGTGTTTGATCGCGGCCAGCTCGATACGTCCCAGTCTGGCATGCTGGCTGTCGTGATCAGCGCCTCCACCGAGGCCATTGCCGCAGGCCATGACATGCTTGCCACAACCGTAGCGCAACAACTGGCTGACGCATTCCATCTGCCGGCATTGGGTAGGCCAAGCTGGAGCCAGGTCATTACCGAAAAGCGCGCCGGCTTTTCCTGCCAGCCGGGGCTGCTCCGCCCTGCCAATCAGACCTCGGCGGCGGGGCTGCTGCTGGCCGGTGATTACACCGCTGGCGAATATCCGGCCACGATCGAAGGCGCTGTCAGGAGCGGCCGCGCCGCCGCCCACCTGATCTAGGATCGCCGGCTTCCTGCATCAAACCGGGTTTCCGTTTGCCACGGGGTCGCTCACGAAGCCGCATCGCGTGCCTTTTCCAGCGCCTCGTCGATGCGCTCGACCGCAATCACGGTCAAGCCTTCGATCTTCTGCTTGGGCGCATTCGCCTTCGGAATCATCGCGATGGAAAATCCGAGCTTGGCTGCTTCGCGCAGGCGTTCCTGGCCGCGCGGCGCGGGACGGATTTCGCCGGCCAGCCCGACCTCGCCGAACACCACCAGTCCGCGCGGCAGCGGCTTGTTGCGCATCGACGAATGGATCGCCAGCAGCACCGCGAGGTCGGCTGCCGGTTCGGTGATCTTGACGCCGCCGACCGCATTGATGAACACGTCCTGGTCGAAGGCGGCGATGCCGGCGTGCCGATGCAGCACCGCCAGCAGCATTGCCAGCCGGTTTTGCTCCAGCCCGACCGTCAGCCGGCGCGCATTCGGCAGGTGCGACATGTCGACCAGCGCCTGGATTTCGACCAGCAGCGGGCGCGTACCCTCCTGCGTCACCATCACGCAGGAACCGGCGACCTGCGCGTCGTGCTGCGACAGGAACAGCGCCGACGGATTCGACACCCCTTTCAAGCCCTTCTCGGTCATCGCGAACACACCGAGTTCGTTGACGGCGCCGAAGCGGTTCTTGAAAGCGCGCACCAGGCGGAAGCTGGAATGCGTATCGCCTTCGAAATACAGCACGGTGTCGACGATGTGCTCCAGCACGCGCGGACCGGCCAGCGCGCCCTCTTTCGTCACATGGCCGACCATGATGATGGTGATGCCGGACTGCTTGGCCACGCGCGTCAGCTGCGCCGCGCATTCGCGCACCTGCGCTACCGAACCGGGCGCCGAACTGAGGGCGTCGGAATACACGGTCTGGATCGAGTCGATCACCGCTACTTCCGGCTTGTGCTCGGCTAGCGTGTTGAGGATTTTTTCGAGCTGGATTTCGGCCTGCAGTTGCAAGTCGCGCGCATCCACCGCCAGCCGCTTGGCACGCAAGGCGATCTGGGCGCCGGATTCCTCGCCGCTGACGTACAGGACTTTTTTCAGCCGCGACAGATTGGCCAGCGCCTGCAGCAGCAAGGTCGACTTGCCGATGCCGGGATCGCCGCCGATCAGCACCACGCCGCCGGCCACCAGGCCGCCTCCCAGCACGCGGTCGAATTCCTCGATGCCGGTGCCGAAGCGCGGCACGTCGATCGCCTCGATATCGGCCAGCGTCATCACCGGCGCCGTTTGCGCCAAGCCTTGATGCGAGGCTGAAAAGCGATTGCCGGCCGCCTCGACGATAGTTTCCACCAGCGTATTCCACTGGCCGCAAGCCGGACACTGGCCAGCCCATTTGTTGCTGACGCCGCCGCATTCGGTACAGGTGTAGTTGGTTTTTGGTTTAGCCATGGAATGAAAATCGCCTTGAACAATTCAGGCGGAGCAATTGCCCGCAGCCGGAAACGGCAGCCTGTTTTAATTTTCTATTGCAGAAACGGTAGGAGTATATCGTCAATACTGCCTTTTAAAGAACGGAATTTGCCATTAGCATTGGGAGTATATGGATGTGGATGGCAAAAAGTGTTGCCACTACCGCCCGCGTTACAGCGCCAGCGGCATCAGCCTTCCACGACGCGCACTCTCGGCGCCAGCGCGCACATCAGTTCATAACCGATGGTGCCGGCGGCCTCCGCCACTTCGTCGATCGGCAAGGCCGCGCCCCACAACTCGACCTGGCTGCCGAAGCCGGCGCCCAGCACCGGCGTCAGGTCGACCATCAGCATGTCCATCGATACCCGCCCCACCAGCCTGGTACGCACGCCGTCCACCAGCACCGGCGTGCCATCCGGCGCATGGCGCGGGTAGCCGTCCGCGTAGCCGCAGGCGACGACACCGACACTCATCGCTTGCGCGGCGACGAAACGGCTGCCATAGCCAACCGCTGCACCCACCCCAACTTGCTGCACGCCGATGATCTTGCCGTGCAATGCCATCCCGGCCCGCAGCCCAAAGCCGGCGGCGCTGTTGCCGCCGGGCGTGCCGCCATACAGCATGATGCCGGGCCGCACCCAGTCGCACGCCAGTTGCGGGTGCATCAGGGTCGCCGCCGAATTGGACAAGCTGCGCTCGCCCTCCAGACCCTCGCTGGCTTGCATGAAGCGACGCGCCTGCTCGGCCAGTGGCAGCACGGGTTGATCGGCGTGGTCGGCGTTGGCGAAATGCGTCATCAGGGTGATCTGGCGTACCGCCGCGGTGGCACGCAGCCTGACGTAGGCGGCCCGGAAGTCGTGCGGCTCGAAGCCAAGTCGATTCATGCCGCTGTTCATTTTCAACTGCACGTCGATGGCGCCGACCAGTCCGCATTGTTCCAGCATCTCGATTTGCTGGTTGCAGTGGACCGCGACCGCAATCCGATGTTGCGCCACGACAGGCAGATCGGAAGGATCGAAAAATCCTTCCAGCAGCAAGAGCGGTTTCCGCCAACCCATTTCGCGCAAGCGCACCGCGCCATCCGGTTCGACCAGAGCCAAGCCGTCAGCCTCGGCAAATGCACGCATTCCGCGCGCCAGACCGTGCCCATAGGCATTTGCTTTTACCACCGCCCAAATCCGGGCGCCCGGCGCGCAACGCTTGGCGACGGAAAGATTGTGCTGCAGGGCAGCGATATCGATGGTGGCAACGAGTGGTCTGGGCATTTAGGTTAGTGTTAGGGCAAATGTAACGAATAAATTTTTACCGAATTTTCAATTTTAACCGCGCACGTCGGGGATGCAGGCCAGGGTCGCGGCGTACCGATATTTTCGTGGTATAAAGCAGGCCGGAGCCATTTTGTTACCTCACCAATGCGGATGAATCGCGGTTTTTATACCATTATGGCGGCGCAGTTTTTTTCGTCGCTTGCTGATAATGCGCTTCTGATCGCAGCTATTGCATTACTGGTCCAGATGGATTCGCCAGCGTGGATGACGCCGCTGCTGAAGCTGTTTTTCGTATTATCGTATGTCTTGCTGGCCGCGTTCGTCGGTGCCTTCTCGGATGCCTTGCCGAAGGGGCGGGTGATGTTTATCACCAATCTGATCAAGGTGTTCGGTTGCGGCCTGATGTTTCTCGAAGTCCATCCGCTGCTGGCCTACGCCGTGGTCGGCTTTGGCGCCGCCGCCTACTCTCCCGCCAAATACGGCATCCTGACTGAATTGCTGCCGCCTGAAAAGCTGGTGGCCGCCAACGGCTGGATCGAAGGCTTGACGGTCGCCTCCATCATTCTCGGCACGGTTCTGGGCGGAGCCCTGGTCAACCCGCATGTGGCCGCGGCCTTGTTGAAATTCGATTTCCCGTTGATCGACACCGGCGTCGATACGCCGACCGATGCCGCGCTGTCGGTGATTGCGGTGGCTTATCTGATTGCCGCTGCCTTCAACCTGCGCATTCCCGATACCGGCGCCCGTTATGCCCGCCAGCAACGCAATCCGTTGCGCATGGTGGCCGAGTTTGCGCGCTGCTACACCAAGCTGTGGAATGACAAGCTGGGGCAGATCTCGCTGGCGGTCACCACCCTGTTCTGGGGTGCCGGCGCCACCCTGCAATTTATTGTCCTGAAGTGGGCGGAGAGCTCGCTCGGCATGGAACTGGATCATGCAGCGATTCTGCAGGGCGTGGTGGCAGTCGGGGTTGCGCTGGGTGCGGTAGCTGCGGCCCGCTTTGTACCGCTGAAACGGTCGCTGACCGTCATGCCGCTGGGTATTGCGATGGGTATCGTGGTGACCGCAATGACGCTGGTGCACACTGCCTGGGTGGCCTATGTACTGCTGATCGTAATCGGCATCCTGTCCGGTTATTTCGTGGTGCCGATGAATGCCTTGCTACAGCATCGGGGCCATGTCCTGATGAGTGCGGGTCATTCGATCGCGGTTCAGAATTTCAATGAAAACATGTCGGTGTTGACCATGCTGGTGCTGTACGCGGTGATGATCAAGCTGAATCTGAATGTGAATATCGTGATTGTCCTATTCGGCTTGTTTGTCTCCTGCACCATGTTTTTCGTCATGCGCAGGCATGCCGCCAATCAACGCCAGCATGATTCACTGGCGCAAATCGGCGAGCATAAGTAGCCAGGCTGCCATCAGTCACTGTGTTCGAGCGTCGCGATGCGCTCGTGCGCACGCCGCTGCCAGTCGTTCGGCACCACGAATCCGCGCGCCGTTTCCAGCGCCACGTCGCCTTGCGGACTTAGCTGCGCCACCAGCACAGGCGTACTATTGGCGCGGAAATATGTCGTCAGCGCCTGCTGCAAACCGCTGTGGTCAAGACAATCGGCAAGCGGCACCCTGGCTGGTGCCAGCCAGTCGAGGCGCGGCAACAAAACATATTGCTCGCCGGGTAGCCCAGCCGCTTCTTCTAGGGTGCACCAAAAGCCGCGACAATGGTCCATCGACAAGCCGGCGGATGACATTTCCGGGATGATGCCGGCATGATAAAACAGCCAGCCCTTGATCAGCGCCTGCGCTCCCGCCAGCGCTTGCGGCAAGTGCTCCTGTGCCGCCGGATGCCGCCCCAGTGCCAGTTGCCGCTCCAGGATTTTGCGTACCTTGGTGTTCAGCATGTCGGCCAGGCTGGGTCCCATGAAATAGCCGGGTGCGTGCTCGGCACTGGTTTGCAACAAATAAAACTTGGTGGCGAATTCCCAGTGCACCAGGGCGGTGCCGTCGCGTAGCAGGAAATCGAACTCGCCGATCGTGGTGTGCCGGTTGTCCTGCACCTGCACGCTGTGCGCCACCAGCGTACCGCGCTGATGGAAATAGAAGGCCATCAGTTTCTCCGCATAGCGGCCAAGACGCGTGCGCGGCTGCAATTCCAGGTACGCATGCAGTGCTTGTGGCGCCCTGTCCAGCGCGCTCAGCCAGTCGCCGATCTGCGGCTCCGGCGCGAGATGCGCAATTTTTCCCTGCCATTGCGGCGCCCTCCAGTCCAGTAGATCCGGGGAGCACAGGAGCCAGGCCAGCGCTCGCACGTGGCGGTCGTGAAGATGGTTCCAGCGATGATGAAAGTGCGCCTGGAAACTGCGCTCGGGATCAGGGTTGGATCGGCTTGGCATAGGTGTCCAGCGCCAGGCACAGATCTGCCCACGCCTTCTTCTTGTCCGCCAGATTGCGCAGCAGGTAAGCTGGATGGTAAGTCACGATCAACGGCAGGCCGGCATGCCGGTGTACCTTGCCGCGCAAGCTCGATACCGAGGTCGCCGGATCCAGTTGCAGCAGCGACAGCGCCGCGGTCTTGCCGAGGGCGACGATGATGGCGGGCCGGATCAGCGCGATTTGCCGTTGCAGATACGGCATGCAAGTGGCGATTTCAGCCGCTTCGGGCGGGCGGTCGCGGCCATTGGCATCGGTTGGCCGGCATTTCACGACATTTGCGATGTAAGCATTGTCGCCGCGTCGCAGCCCCATCGCCGCCAGCATATTGTCGAGCAACTTGCCGGCCGGCCCGACAAACGGTTCCCCGCACAGGTCCTCGTTGCGACCAGGCCCTTCGCCGACAAACAGCCATTTCGCCTGCCGGTCGCCAATCCCGAGCACGCTGTGCGTGCGACCTTCACATAAGCCGCAACGGCGGCAAACAGCGACCGCCTGCTGCAACTGCGCCCAGTCCATGCCGGCGATTGCGACCGTCTCGTCGCTGGCCACTGGCAAGGCTTCTGGATCACCGGCTGCGGTTGCCGCCAGCGCCTCCGGCACGGCGGCGACGGCACGATAGCGCAGCTGCCACTGCGGTCCGATACCGATTTCCTGCAGCAGCGCCGAACGCCTTGACGCCGTCATAGCGCCAGCCTCATGACGATCGCATCTTCGCGGCCGCCATCAAGCGCCGGATAATATTTTTTGCGCAAACCGATCTGCACGAAACCATAGCGGCGATAAATCTCAGCGGCACGCGAATTGGAAGGCCGGACTTCGAGCAGGATGGAATTCATGCCCTGCCCGCGTGCCAGTGCCGTTACCTGATCCAGCAACCAGCGGCCGACCCCGCGCCCCTGCCGATCGCGCTGCACGCTGATATTCAGCAGATGCGCCTCATCGACCGCCATCATCAACAAGAAATAACCGATCAGATGCTGCTGAGCGTCCCGCACGACACGGCAGCGGTAGCCGTTGGCCAGCGCATCGAGGAAATTGCCGCGTGTCCAAGGGTGCGAGTACACGTCGCTTTCGATTTGC
>DATJCV010000007.1:0-2197 GCA_035497775.1 Burkholderiaceae bacterium
GAAGTAACCGTTTGATAGAATCACGAGGTTGAAATTTTACCCGACCCGCCGCCCCGGCCGACCCGATGACCATAGTTGATAACAGAAAGGCGTTCCACGATTATTTCATCGAGGAGCGCTACGAAGCGGGAGTTGTGCTGCACGGCTGGGAGGTGAAGGCGATCCGCGCCGGCCGCGTGCAATTGAAGGAAGCCTACGTGATCGTGCGCGACGACGAGGTGTTCCTGTTCGGCGCTCACATCAGCGCCCTGCTTTCCGCCTCCAGCCATGTGCATCCGGAAGCGCTGCGCACGCGCAAGCTGCTGCTGCACGCGGAAGAAATCAAACGCATCACGGCCAAGGTGGATCGCGCCGGCTATACTTTGGTGCCGCTGAACCTGCATTACGTGCGCGGCCGCGTCAAATGCGAAATCGGCCTGGCCAAGGGCAAGAAGCAGCACGACAAGCGCAACACGGAAAAAGAACGCGATACCCAGCGCGAAATCCAGAGCGCCATGAAAGTGCACCGGCGCTAGGTCGCTCGCCACATACTCCCAAACAAAAAGGCCATTCCCGCGTAAGGAATGGCCTTTTGTGCTACATACTCCCGAGGTTCCTTTAGGCGCTAGCCCGGCCTCACTTCTGCTGCGACTTCACCACCTGCAAGGCGCTGGCGATCATGCCGCCCATGTCGCTCATGGTCGCCGGCACGATCAGCGTGGTGCCGGTTTTCGCCAGGTTGGCGAAAGCATTCACGTATTGCTCGGCCACCTTCAGGTTGACGGCGTCGGCGCCGCCCGGTTCGCGGATCGCGGCGGCGGTCTGGCGCAAGGCTTCGGCGGTGGCTTCGGCGATCGAGACGATGGCGGCGGCCTGGCCCTGGGCACGGTTGATCGAGGCTTGTTTTTCGCCTTCGGATTTGGCGATCGAGGCTTCCCGCTCACCGGTGGCGATGTTGATCTGCTCCTGCTTGCGCCCTTCCGACGCCGCGATCAGCGCGCGCTTTTCGCGCTCGGCGGTGATCTGCGCCTGCATCGCATGCAGGATTTCCTTCGGTGGCGTCAGATCCTTGATTTCGTAGCGCAGCACTTTCACGCCCCAGTTGGCGGCCGACTCATCGATGGCGCTGACGATCACGGTGTTGATGTGATCGCGCTCCTCGAAGGTCTTGTCCAGCTCCATCTTGCCGATCACCGAGCGCAGCGTGGTTTGCGCCAGTTGCGTGATCGCCGCCAGGTAGTTGGACGAGCCGTAGGAAGCGCGCATCGGGTCGGTCACCTGGAAGTACAGCACGCCGTCCACCTGCAACTGGGTGTTGTCGCGCGTGATGCAGACTTGCGGCGGCACGTCGAGCGGGATCTCCTTCAGCACGTGCTTGTAGGCGATACGGTCGATGAACGGCACCACGATATTGAGGCCGGGGCCGAGCGTCGCATGGTATTTGCCGAGCCGCTCGACCACCCACGCATGCTGCTGCGGCACGACGTTGATGGTCTTGATGACGAAAACGATCGCCAGGATGAAAAAAATCAAAGATACGCTGCCGAAACTGAATTCCATGGTGGGTCCCTGGTTAGTGTTAGTTACTGTTTGAAATCTGGTTTGACACAATCAAGCGGCTGCCGCGAATCTCGCGAATGATAAACGAGCCGGCGTGGGCTTCAGCGCCTGGCGCCAGTTCGATGTCCCACATGGCGCCGCGATACTGGGTGCGCGCGGTGGCCGGCACATGCTGCTGGTTCCAGTGCTCGATGCGCAACGTTTGCCCGACATCCAGATTGACGTTCGGATCGCGGGCGGCGGCCAGCTTGTTGCGGCGCCCATACTTGCTGCGACGCAGGGCATAGGTGGCCACGATGCCGACCACCGCCGTAATCGCCATTTGCGCCGGATTAGTCAGCCCGGCCAGCGCCGCCAGCGCGCCAGCGGAAAAGCCGACGGCGACCATCAGCAGATAAAACGTGCCGCTGAACATTTCCAGGATCACCAGCACCCCGGCCATCGTCAGCCACATCATCCAGTCAGTCATGTTTACGCTTCCTTCGATCTGGTTCGAGACTCCGGCAAGGCCGGTGCGACAAAAACAAAACCCTCGTGTGCCCGGGGGCGACGAGGGTTCAAACACCAACCATGCTGCTGTTTTTGTTTGTATTGGGAAATACAGGGGCCAGTCTAACCGAGAATCCGGCTACGTCAACCAGGATGCCGGCCGAATCCG
>DATJCV010000008.1:0-4094 GCA_035497775.1 Burkholderiaceae bacterium
ATCCTAATTTCCACTTTGCTCGCTTGCGCATGGCGCACGACATTGGTGAGCGACTCCTGGACGATGCGAAACAGGGCGATGGCCAAGGCGTCGTCACTGACCAATGCGGCAGCCCGCAGGTCGAGGGAAATTTCAAGACCCGTGCGTTTGGCGATTTCAGCGGCCTGCCAGGCGATCGCCTCGCCAAAGCCGAGATCATCCAGAATCAACGGTCGCAGTTCGGTGGCGATGCGGCGCACGGAATCGATGGTGGTATTGAGCCGATGGCCCATTTCGTCCACTTTATCCACCGCCGGCGGGCGGCCTTCCCGCAGGCGACCGCCCAGCCATGCAAGATCGAGTTTGAGCCCGGTCAACTGCTGGCCGAGTTCGTCGTGAAGCTCGCGCGCGATACGCGTGCGCTCCTGTTCGCGAACGTTCTCCAGTGCCGCCGAAAGCTCGCGCAATTGCTGGTTCATGTGGCGCAGGCTGGCTTCGGCCTGGTGCCTTTCGCCAACGTCGCGCAACACGGCGGTAAGCTGCAGCCTATCGCCGATCGAGATCTTGGAAACCGTCGATTCAAGCGGAAATTCGCTGCCGTCGGCACGCAAACCGATGGTTTCGCGGCCCATGTCGAGCGCGCGTGAGCCGACCTCCGGTTGCAAGGAATGCTTCACGTGCTGGCGATGCATGCCGCGCATATGCGCGGGTATCAGCTTGTCGAGCGACTGGCCGATCATCTCGCTGGCCGAGTAGCCGAACATGCGTTCGGCGGCCGGATTGAATACGAGGATATTTTGCGCCGCATCGGTGGCGATGACGGCGTCCATCATCGAGTCGATTGTACGATGGTAGTGGGCGTCGGCTTCCCTTAGCGCCCGCCTCAGCTTTGCTTCGTGCGCTACTTCGCGCGCCAGCACCACACCGACGAAGGCAATGAAAATACACACCAGTCCTGCGCCGAGGCCGATCGGAATGGCGGTTCCCCGCCAAGAGGCAAGCGCGGCGGCGCTGTCGTTGGTCACGCTGACCAGCAGTGGAAAACCCTCGACCCGGCCCAGCGCCATGAACTCCTTTGGTCCATCGCCATTGGCGTGGTGGAAGGTATGAATGCCATCGCCCGGCGTCGGCAATGGCCGTGAGCCGATTTCCGGCGCGACGGCGCCGATCAGGTTCTCCCGTGGCGGCAGGCTCGCCACCAGCGTGCCGTCGGCGAGGTAGATCGACACCGGACGGACAAAGCTCAATGTCATCTGATCGTAAATCTGCTCGAAACGGCGAATATTCATGGCTGCAACCACGATTCCCCGCAACTTCCCGCTGGGCTCGAACAGAGGCCGGGCCAGGTGGATCGTCCAGGCGTTGTCAATGCGGCTACGCGTCGGCTTACCGACAAACAGGCCGCGCTGATTGCCGTGGGCGAAGGCTTGGTAGTATTCCCGATCGGTTACCGCTATCGGCTCGATGGGGTGCTCGCGCGAACTATTGATCACTCTGCCGTCGGGATCGATGATGAACATCGAGCGCACCTGGCGCAAGCCTGAGATGCGAGCTGCCAGCAACAGATGGACCGGCAGGCTGTCGAGAGCCAAGCTGCTGCCGTAGACGGTTTCCATGCGTTCCTGGACACCCAGCAACACGCGATCGGCGCTGTCGAAACTCTGCTCGGTCTGCTCCATGAACAGGTTGGCCAGGCTAACCGTCTCGCGGTAAGTTTGGTCGAGTTCGCGGTTGCGCGAATCCCATAACAAGCAAGAAACCAAGATCACGATGGCGACGATGGTGAATGCCATCAGAATGGGGATGGCTTGCGTGGTGCGGATCCGTAAATGCATGACCTGTGTTTTCCTCTGTTTTATAAGGGATGCCGATCCATCATTACCCGGCTCCATTTGTTTCGTATCCGGGCACCGGAAGTAGCCCGACCGGGACCGGGAGCAGGCAGATGAAACCGGATTTCGCCAAGCCGGCGAGATCGGTGGCCCGGAACCGGATCGCCTGCCGGCCCCGCCTCACAGCATCGGCAGCCGCAACAGATCGACCACGCCGCGGATCAGGCGGCTGCGCGCCTTCGTGAAGGGCGGAAAGAACATCTTGACCAGCATCAGCGGCGACGAACGCAGCACCGCGCGTTCGTGCGAAAACGCCAGGAAGCCGTAATGGCCGTGAGCGCTGCCGATGCCGGAATTGTTGACGCCGCCGAACGGCAGCTCGCCGTGCGCAAACTGCATCACGCAGTGGTTGACGCAGGCGCCGCCGGAACTGGTGCGCGCCAGGACTGTCCTGATTTCCTGGCGGTCGCGGCTCCAGATATACAGCGCCAGTGGTTTCGGCCTGGCATTGATGTTGGCGATCACCTGCTCCAACTGGGTGAAGCCCAGGATCGGCAGCAGCGGGCCGAAGATTTCTTCCTGCATGATCGCGGCATCGACCGGAACCTCGTCCAACACCGTCGGGGCGACATAGCATTGTTCGAGGTCCACCACGCCGCCGGTCTCCACCACCGCGCCGCGCGCGGTGGCATCGTCCAGCAGCGCCGCCACCCGCTGTGCATGGCGCCGGTTGACGATGCGCGTCAGGTCGGGGCTGCGCTTCTGATCGACGCTGCTGGCGCCGTAGCGCGCCTGCAGCACGGCGCGGCACTCGATGATGAAGGCGCTCTTGACCGATTCATGCACATACACGTAATCAGGGGCGATGCAGGTCTGGCCGGCGTTCAGGAATTTGCCCCACATCAGCGTTTCCGCGGCCAGCTTCAAGTCGGCCGACGGTGTGACGATGGTCGGCGACTTGCCGCCCAGCTCCAGCGTGACGCTGGTCAGGTGCTTGGCGGCGGCCGCCATCACGATCTTGCCGACCGCCGGCGAGCCGGTAAAGAAGATGTGATCGAACGGCAGCTCGAGCAGCGTCTGCGAGGTGGCCAGCGCACCCTCGAACAGCGCGACTTCCGACTCCGGAAATACCTCGCGGATGATGCGGCCCATCAGGGCCGAGACCGCCGGCGTCATTTCGGACGGCTTGATGATCGCGGTATTGCCGGCCGCCAGCGCCGACACCAGCGGGCCGAAGCACAAGCTGAGCGGATAGTTCCACGGTGCGATGATCAACACCCGGCCGCGCGGCTGGTACTGCTTCCAGCCCGAGGTGCCGAGCATGGTCGCGGTCGGCCATACCTTGCGCGGCTTCATCCAGCGCTTGACGCGGCCGATCGCATGCCGCATCTCGTCCAGCACCGGCAGCAGTTCGGTGGCTTCCACTTCCGACGGTGACTTGCGGTAATCCTGCATGAAGGCCGCATGCAAGGCAGCGCGCTGCGCCAGCAGCGCGCTGCGCAGCTTCCTGATGCGGGCAATGCGCTCATTCGCCGTCGATTCGCGCCAGCGCAGCGCGGTTTCCTGCTGGCTGGCGAATACCGCGCGAATGCGCTGCGGATCGCTTTCGGTGACCGCGGCAAGTGCCACTGGCACCGGCTCCGGCTCCGGCCGGTTTTCCACACTCATGCTGATGCTCATTTTTTTCTCCTTGCTGAATCAGAAAGCCGCTGAAGCTATGCTGCGCGCGCGTCAGCCGGGCTCGGGCGAAACAGTTGCGCGGCGCATTCGATGATCGTATGTTTCATCAATTCCGCCGAAGTGGACAACTTGCGGCTCTTCAGCCAGACGATGGCGAAATGAGTTTGCAGGCGCGTCGGCAAGGCCAGGTTCAATTTGACCAGATCGCGCCTGGCGACCTGCTCGCGCACCGCGCTCGGCGGCGCAAAAAAAAGCATGTCGCTCAATATCGCGCTGGCGCGCAGCAGGCCGAAATCGTTGCTGCAGACGGCGGCGGCGGCGGGCCGGCTGGGCGGCAACTCGGGGTACATTTGCACGATCCTCTCCAGGTCCTTCGGCAATCTGGTCAAACCGGTGAAGGCGGCATCCTGCAAATCCGCCAGCGCCAGTCGTTTCCGTTTCGCCAGCGGATGGCCGGCGCGGGCGTAGACGCAAATCGGCTCCGGCGGCAACTGCACGATCTCGAATTCGACAATATCCTCCAACTCGCGCGCGTCCGCCACCAGGAAGTCGATTTCTCCATTCAGCAACATCTGCTTCTGGTTGTCCCAGTAACCGGATTCG
>DATJCV010000009.1:0-7060 GCA_035497775.1 Burkholderiaceae bacterium
AACGCCTCGACCCGCTTCGCCGACGGTTTCGAATTCGGCCTAGGCGCCGAGATCGGCATCTCCAACGACAAGCTGCATGCGCGCGGCCCGGTCGGGCTGGAAGGGCTGACTTCGCTGAAATACATCGTGCTCGGCCACGGCGAAGTGCGGCAATAAATCAAGGTTGTTCAACCCCATCGCAAAGGAACACCGGATGCTCTGGATCAAATCGCTGCACCTCGTCTTCGTCATCTCCTGGTTTGCCGGCCTGTTTTACCTGCCGCGCATCCTGGTCAACCTGGCGGAAGAATCCGACGCCACCGCCATCGAGCGCCTGATCCTGATGGCGCGCCGGCTGTACCGCTTCATGTCGCTCTTGGCGGTGCCGGCGGTGGCGTTCGGATTATGGCTATGGCTGGTCAACGGCATCGGTAAGGGTCCGGGCAACGGCTGGCTGCACGCCAAGCTGCTGCTGGTGCTGCTGGTGATCGGCTGTCACCATGCCTGCGGCTCGCTGCTGAAAAAATTCGAGCATGGGCGCAACACGCGCAGCGGCAAATGGCTACGCTGGTTCAACGAAGTGCCGGTGCTGCTGCTGCTGGCAATCGTGGTGCTGGTCGTCGTCAAGCCCTTCTGAGGAGATCATCGTGACCAGGAAATGCGAATATTTTTTCGCGCCCCACTCCACCTGGGCCTATGTCGGCCATCAGCGCTTTGTCGCCCTGGCCAAAAAATACGGCGCCCAGGTCGAACTCAAGCCTTGCAACCTCGGCAAGGTGTTCAGCGTTTCCGGCGGCCTGCCGCTGGCGCAGCGGCCGCCGCAGCGCCAGGCGTACCGGCTGGCGGAGATGAAGCGCTGGTCGGAATTCCTGCAGCTGCCGCTGAACCTGCAGCCGAAATTCTTCCCGGTGCAGCCCGACCTGGCGGCGACCTTCATCATCGCCGCCCAGCTGGCACACGGTACCGACGCCGCGCTGGACCTGGCCGGCGCCGTCATGCGCGCGGTCTGGGTCGAGGACAAGAACATTGCCGATGCCGCGACGCTGGAAGGCATTGCCGGCGCGCTCGGCCATGACGGCAGGACGCTGCTGAAAGCTGCCGAAACCGCCAGTGCACAAGCCGAATATGCGCGCTTCACCGACGAGGCGATCGCCGCCAACGTGTTCGGCTCGCCCTGGTATGTAGTCGACGGCGAAGGCTTCTGGGGCCAGGACCGGCTCGACTTCGTCGAGCGCGCGCTGGCGAAATAAGGCGTACCGGCCAGCCTAGAGCCGGCACATAAGGCAACAGTTTTTTCAATCATGTTTTTCGGTCGCGCCAACGTTGCATCGGCAGCGCAACCATACGGATAAAGGGTTCCCCCATGTCTCACTCCTCCCTGTCGCATTCGCATTCCTATTTTTGCCCCTGCCCGCGCGGCCTGGAAGCGGCGCTCACCGAAGAACTGGACGAGATCGCCGCAACCGGCAAGACGCTGAAGGTCCACAACCAGGTGCCGGGCGGCGTGCATTGCTCCGGCACGCTGGCCGACGCTTACCGCATCAACCTGCATTCACGCATTGCCTCGCGCGTGCTGCTGCGCATGGCTCATGCCGGCTACAGCAACGAAAACGACGTCTACGACCTGGCGCTGGCGCAACCCTGGGAAGACTGGTTCGGCGTGCAGCACACGATCCGCATCGACGTCACCGCCATCAAGTCGCCGCTGAAAAGCCTGGAGTTCACCACGCTCAAGATCAAGGACGCGATCTGCGACCGCTTCCGCGATATCTGTTCGGAGCGGCCGTCGGTCGATACCAGGACGCCGGACATGCGCATCGTCGGCTTTCTCGATGCGCATAATTTCACGCTGTATCTGGATACTTCCGGCGAAGCCTTGTTCAAGCGCGGCTGGCGGCTGGAGACCGGCGACGCGCCGCTGCGCGAAAACCTGGCAGCCGGCCTGCTGCGGGTGGCCGGCTGGAAGCCGGGCATGGTCTTGCTGGACCCGATGTGCGGCTCCGGCACCATCTTGATCGAAGCAGCGCAGATGCTGGCCGGAATTCCGCCCGGCGCCAAACGCGAATTCGCGTTCGAGAAATTCCTCGGCTTCGATGCCGACCAGTGGCGCGCGATCAAGGGCAGCGTCCAGCCGAACCCGCTGCCGGCGGCGCCGACCATTTTCGGCAGCGACATTTCCGGCGACATGGTGACCATCACGCGCAACAATTTAAACAAAGCCGGCATCCGGTTCGAAGTGCCGCTGAAGCAGATCGAGGCGCAGGAAATCAAGCCGCCGACCGAACATCCGGGCCTGATCGTCACCAACCCGCCGTACGGCGAGCGGATCGGCGTGCGCGGCGACGCCGCGCTGCCGACCGACGAACTGATCGCGGCCTTCTTCAGCGCCTTCGGCACCACCTTGAAACAGCGCTTCGCCGGCTGGCGGGTGTTCCTGTTTTCAGCCGACTTCGGCTTGCCGAAACTGCTGCGGCTGAAGGAGTCGCGCAAGACGCCGTTCTTCAACGGCGCGCTGGAATGCCGGCTGTTCCGCTTCGACATGGTGGCCGGATTCAACCGGCGCGAGCAGGCGAAACCGGCCAAGCCGCAGCCTGACTGAGCCGCCACATCACAGCAGCGCAGCGCCGATTGCGCTATTCTTGATTTTTTTTACTGAACACTGCCGGAGACCTTCATGTTGCAAGCTGTCAAAAACCAACTCAAGCTGAACGACCCGGCGCTGTTGCGCCATCAGTCTTATGTCAACGGCACCTGGATCAACGGCGGCGCCAGTTTCGACGTCACCAATCCGGCCGACGGCAGCCGCCTCGGCTCGGTGCCGAACCTGGGCGCGGCCGAGACGCAAGCCGCAATCGACGCCGCCCACGCCGCCTTCCCGGCCTGGGCCGCCAAGACCGGCAAGGAGCGCGCCGCCGCCATGCGCAAATGGTTCGACCTGATGCTGACCCACGCCGACGACCTGGCGGCGCTGATGACGGCCGAACAGGGCAAGCCGCTGGCCGAGGCCAAGGGCGAAGTGCTGTACGGCGCCAGCTTCGTCGAATGGTTCGCGGAAGAAGCCAAGCGCGTCGCCGGCGACGTGCCGGCCTCGACCTGGCGCGACAAGCGGATGGTGGTGTTGAAGCAGCCGATCGGCGTGTGCGCCTCGATCACGCCGTGGAACTTCCCGATCGCGATGATCACGCGCAAGGTGGCGCCGGCGCTGGCCGCCGGCTGCACCATCGTCATCAAGCCGGCCGAACAGACCCCGCTGTCGGCGCTGGCGCTGGCCGAACTGGCGCAGCGCGCCGGCATCCCGGCCGGCGTGATCAACGTCGTCACCGCCGACGCCGAGCGTTCGATCGAAGTCGGGCAAGTGCTGTGCGCCAGCCCGACCGTGCGCCACCTGTCGTTCACCGGCTCGACGCCGGTCGGCCGCATCCTGATGCAGCAATGCGCGCCGACCGTCAAGAAGCTCGGCCTGGAACTCGGCGGCCACGCGCCGTTCATCGTATTCGACGACGCCGACCTCGACGCCGCGGTGGAAGGCGCGCTGGCCTCGAAATACCGCAACGCCGGCCAGACCTGCGTCTGCACCAACCGCTTCTACGCGCATGAATCGATCTACGATGCCTTCGTCGCCAAGCTGGCGGCCGGTGCGGCGCAGATCAAGGTCGGCAACGGCTTCGAAGCCGGCGTGGCGCAGGGGCCGCTGATCGACGAGCAAGCGGTGGCGAAAGTCGAGCAGCACGTGGCCGACGCCGTGGCCCGCGGCGCGAAGATCGAAAGCGGCGGCAAGAAGCACGCGCTGGGCGGCCGTTTCTATGAGCCGACCGTGCTGTCGAATGTTTCGGCCGAGATGCAGATCATGCGCGAGGAGACCTTCGGTCCGGTGGCCGCCGTGATCAAGTTCAAGACCGAGGCGGAAGCGGTGGCGGCCGCCAACGATACCGAATTTGGCCTCGCCAGCTATTTCTATTCGCGTGACATTGGCCGCGTCTGGCGCGTCGCCGAGCAACTCGAGTACGGCATGGTCGGCATCAACACCGGCATCATTTCCAACGAAGTGGCGCCGTTCGGCGGCGTCAAGCAGTCCGGCCTCGGGCGCGAAGGCTCGAAATACGGCATCGACGAATACCTGGAAATCAAATACCTATGCATGGGCGGCATCTGAATCACCAGCAGCGCTGCCCGCCTGTGCGCCAATCCTCGTCCGCCGCAGTGGTCCTTGACGCTATAAAAACCGCGATAAAGGGACTGCCGGCGGCGAACTGCGGCGCCGGGCACGGTATAATCGCGCGCTGATGGCCACCGCGCGCGCAGGCACGCCAGCCGTGCTTCCATCCCCCGAACATGCAGTGAACCGGCGACGGCATCCGGCCCGTCCGAGGCCCGCCGGCATACCGCGCGAAACCGTTGCGCCCACTTGGTTGTCATGCCCAAAAAACCGTCCAGCAAGCCAATAGAAATCAAAATTTCCACCGTGGTGGCCGTCTGTGCCATCCTGCATGATGCCGATCCGGCAACGCTGGCAACGGCGTTGCAGCAAATGACCGGCGGCGTCGCCGATTTTTTCGACCATGAATTCACGGTCGTCGATGTCGGTGCGCTGGATGACAAGGCGCGTGCCGCGCTCGACTGGCCGGCTCTGATCGCGCTGCTGCGCTCGGTGCGCCTGAATCCGGTGGCGGTGCGCAATGCCACGCCCGGCATGGAAGCGGCGATCATCGCCCACGGCCTCTCCCTCGACAGCGAAGTCAAGCCGCGGGCGCCAGAACCGCGAGCGGCTCCGGCGCCCGCCAAGACCCCGGCACCGACCGCCGCCGCCAGTGCTCCGGTTGCAGCCATGATCGTCGATACCCCGGTGCGCGCCGGCCAGCGCATCTATGCGCGCGGCGACCTGATCGTCACCGCCGCCGTCAACAACGGCGCCGAGATCATTGCCGACGGCAGCATCCATGTCTATGCGGCGCTGCGCGGACGGGCGCTGGCGGGCGCTTCCGGCAATCTAGAGGCGCGCATCTTTGCGCTCGACATGGAAGCCGAGCTGGTCTCGATTGCCGGCGTCTATCGCACCTTCGAGGATGGTTTCCCGAAGGGGCTGGCGCAAAAGCCGGTACAAGTCCGCTTGCAAAACGACACGCTGGAAGTGGCCGCGGTCGAACGCCACGCACGCGCATGAATCCCATTTTTTGAAGGAGCCTATTTGTGGCAAAAATCATCGTAGTCACCTCCGGCAAAGGCGGGGTCGGCAAGACCACCTCCAGCGCCAGTTTCGCCACCGGCCTGGCGATGCGCGGCCACAAGACCGCTGTCATCGATTTCGACGTCGGCCTGCGCAACCTCGACCTGATCATGGGTTGCGAACGGCGCGTGGTCTACGACCTGATCAATGTCATCAACGGCGACGCCACGCTGAACCAGGCGCTGATCAAGGACAAGCACTGCGACAAACTGTTCATCCTGCCGGCTTCGCAAACGCGCGACAAGGATGCGCTGTCCGAGGAAGGCGTCGAGCGCGTGCTGACCGATCTGGCGGCGATGGATTTTGAATACATCATCTGCGATTCACCGGCCGGCATCGAACACGGCGCGCTGATGTCGCTCACCTTCGCCGATGAGGCGATCGTGGTCACCAACCCGGAAGTGTCGTCGGTGCGCGATTCGGACCGCATCCTCGGCATCCTGCAAGCGAAGTCGCGCCGTGCCAAGAACGGCGGCGAGCCGGTCAAGGAACATCTGCTGATCACGCGCTATTCGCCGAAACGGGTGGAAGCCGGCGAGATGCTGTCGCACACCGATGTGCAGGAAATCCTGCGCATCCCGCTGATCGGCATCATCCCGGAATCGGAAGCGGTGCTGCACGCGTCGAACCAGGGCAATCCGGCGATCCACCTGAAAGGCAGCGACGTCGCCGAAGCCTATGAGGATGTGGTGACCCGCTTCCTGGGCGGCGATCTGCCGCTGCGTTTCGCAACACATGAAAAGCCGGGATTGTTCAAGCGCATCTTTGGGGGGAAATGACATGGCCCTGCTCTCGTTTTTATTCAACCGCGAGCCGAAAAGCGCGGCCGCCGCGAAGGAACGTCTGCAAATCATCATCGCGCGCGAACGCGGCAGCCGCGGCGGCAACGACTTCCTGCCGGCGCTGCACCAGGAATTGATCGCCGTCATTTCCAAGTACACCAAGGTCAGTGCCGACGATATCAAGATCTCGCTGGATCGCCAGGGCAATCTGGAAGTGTTGGACGTGAACGTGGTACTGCCGGACGCCGAGGTGCGCGCCTGAAACCAGCGGCAACCCCGACCGCCTATATACTCCTAGCAATAGCATCGATTGTCGGGCATGAACCGGTCGAAATCGACCAATACCCCCTATATAACCATGCCCTCTGACGACAACAAGCCACTTGCGCGGCCAGGCTTGCCGACGCTTCTGATCGGCAGCAACCTGCTGGCGCTGATCCTGGCCGGGCTGGCGATGCTCGGCCCGTTTGCAGTCGATACCTATCTGCCGGCTTTCCCCAACATCCAGGCCGCGCTGCACGCCAGTCCGCTCGAAGTACAGCAGACACTGACTGCGTACATGTTTTCGTTCGCGGTGATGATCCTGTGGCATGGCGCGCTGTCGGACGCGTTCGGCCGGCGCAACATCATCCTCGGCTCGCTGGCACTGTTCGCGCTGGCCACGCTCGGCTGCGCCGCCTCGCACAGCGTCGGCTACCTGTGGGCATTCCGAATGCTGCAAGGGATCTCGGCCGGCGCCGGCGTCGTCATCGGCCGCGCCATCATCCGCGACCTGTATGCGGATGCGGCGGCGTCGCGCCTGCTGTCGCTGGTGACGATGATTTTCTCGATCGCGCCGGCGATCGCACCGATCCTGGGCGGCTGGATCGTCAAGCTGTTCGACTGGCGCTCGATCTTCCTGTTCCTTTTTGCCTACACCGTGCTGCTGTTGTGGATCTGTTACAAGCGCTTGCCGGAAAGCCTGCCGCTTGATCAGCGGCAGGCTTTCAACGTCGAGTTTTTGGTCCGCAGCTATAGCCGCATCTTCCGTTCGCCGCTGTTTCATCTGAAAGCGGGTACCGTCGCCTTTAATTTC
>DATJCV010000010.1:0-8142 GCA_035497775.1 Burkholderiaceae bacterium
TACTTCACCAAGGAAGCGCAGGACGTGCTGAACGGAACATGGAAATCGGATAGCACCTGGGGCGGCATCAAGGACGGCATGGCGGCGCTGGAAGGCTATGGCGCCGCAGTACCGGCCGACGTCAAGCAATTGGTGCTGGCCAAGCAGGCCGACATCGTGGCTGGCAAGCTGCAACCGTTCGCGGCGCCGATCAAGGATAACGAAGGCAAGGTACGTCTTGCCACTGGTGTCCTGAGTGACGAAGCCTTGAACAAGATGAACTACTACGTCGAAGGCGTGGCCGGCAAGCTGCCGACCAAGTAAGCGGAGCAGGCATCAATGCGGCGGCCACCCTGAGCAGTTCGGCAGGGTGGCCGCAGTGCATTGGAGCGGGGTGTGCCGCAGCACGATCAGGCAGCAACAAGCCGGAAACCAGGATTGGCGCTTGATAGGTAGGCACGTTTTTACATACTCCATATATAGATGCCAATGTTCAGGCGTAATATATACGATTTATCAATATACTCCGTGTTTTATTCGACTTCAAAGCCTCTGGTGAGCTAGCTGTCGTTCCCGTGTGGCGCCTTCGGTGCGCATTTTTTGTGCGGCTTGCTCCGGCCTGACAACTCGAAACGGCACTTCTTTCGCTGCGCGCACAGCGCCGGGTAAGGTGGCATCCAGCGCCGCCAGTTTCTCCTGTTTTTGCTGCTCGCTGAGGCCGACGTCCTGGCTGATTTCCAGGCGCGTCAGCGCATCCATGTCATACGCATCGTCGAAGCCGAACACGGCCTCGCTCTCGGCAGCACTGAAAAATTGGCTGCGCGTCCGTTGCATCGCGGTAAAGCGCTCGCGGGCTACATCGAAAACAAGGATCAGCTGGCGGCGATGATCGAGGACATGCTGAATCACGTCACCGAAATGCTGCCGGCGTGGTTCAGCCATGTCGAGCCGGCGCCGGATCAAATTGAATCGATTCTGCGGGCCTATATCTATCTGTCCGAAATCTTCCAGCCGTGGCCGTATTTTGTGTTTCTGGAGTCGCGCAATCTGCAACCGGCACAGCGCGAGTTGGCCAAGGCCTCCGAGCTGCACATGCAAGCGCATCTGGCACGCCTGCTTGGCGTCAACATAGGGCTGTCGGGGCAGGACGCCTTTCTGCTGGCGGCGCATTGCATGTCACTGGCGCAGGATTGGCATTTGAAGCACTGGAAATTCGGCGCTGCCGATATCAGTGCGGATGCCTTTGCGGCCAGCGTGGTGCGGCCAATGACAAGCCGCGGGCGGTGCACTCGGTTAGTCACGAGCGAGAACATCAGCAGGACATCAACAAGGCTTCCAACTGGAAGCCTTTATTTTTTGCTGCGTCTTTGTGGCACTTAGCCGGAGCAGGGTCGGACCGGGCCAAGATCAACCAATCGGGCGGATTCGAAATGGCCGCGCTCAAGCCGGCGCGCGCCACTGGCGATGGTGCTTCAAATTCGTACGGTAAGCCAAGGGATATCAGATGTGTGCGCCAGCGCACAGAAGGTTGGTGACGCAATCCAGATAATGACTCCTGCTGCATCAATGTACCGAAACCCAGGCAGTTGAGAGCCGGCTCCGAGATGAACAGCAATTTTATCCGGGCGCATAAATCGCTCGCAATAAGGTACCCATTGCAGGTGCAGCACTTTTAGTAATAGGAAAAAAATCATGCTTTATACAATCGCCGTCGTTTTACTGGTTCTGTGGGTACTCGGTCTGGTGTCGTCCTACACCATGGGCGGTTTCGTCCATATTTTGCTGGTGGTCGCGGTGGTCATGATATTGCTTCGCCTGATCAGCGGACGCGGCATTTAGCAAGTCGGACCAATCGAGCATATTCCTCAATTACATGGGAAATCACTATGAATAGAGCTATTTCACTGGCGTTTCTTGCTGGCGGCATCATGTTGTTCATCTTCGGGATGAATGAAATGAACTCGTTGACATCGGATATTTCCCGCATATTTACCGGAGCACCGACGAATCGTTCAATCTGGATGATGGTCGGCGGTACGGCGCTGGCGGTGCTTGGCTTGACCGGTGTCGTGCAGGGCTACAACAAGAACTGATGGCATGCGCGCCGCTATTTCGAACAGGGTCCGCGCTATCTCAAGTTCATCTGATTATCCAAAAACAAAGGGCATCGCCATGCAGCAAGCTACAGGTCTTCGTTTCAGTAAATCTCTCATTGGCGCCCTTGTGGCTGTCCTTGCGATCGCTGGTTGTGCCGATATGTCACCTACCCAAAGAGGTACTGCCACCGGCGCCGGTGTCGGCGCGGGTCTGGGCGCAATTCTTGGCGGCACCACGGGAGGGGGTGGCGGGAATCGCACCGCCGGCGGCGCCGTGTTGGGAGGCGCCGCCGGTGCCTTGATTGGCAATATCTGGTCGAATCGCATGGAAAATCAAAAGCGCGCGATGGAACAAGCGACTCATGGTACCGGCGTCCAGGTAAGCCAAACCGCTGACAACCGATTGAAACTGGAGATTCCAAGTGATATTTCGTTTGATATCAATCGTTCCGATATCACATCGAATTTCCGGCCGGTTCTGGATCGTTTCGCCACCACCCTGATTGAAAATCCGGCGACGACGGTAACGATCATTGGCCATACCGACAATACCGGCAGCGATGTCGTGAATGATCCTTTGTCGGTCGACCGGGCCGCTCGGACTCGCGATTATTTGACTACGCGTGGCGTCGCCTTCGCACGATTTTCCGTGGCGGGCCGCGGCAAACATGAACCGCTTGCATCGAATGCGGAGAGTAGCGGTCGTGCCCGCAATCGCCGTGTTGAAATTTACGTTGCCGAGTCACAGCGCTGAGCTGGATCGGTTTTCCCACTTGCTACTCACCTAGGAATGAAAAAATGAAAAATACCCTGACCGCAGCGGCGGCCTTGATCGCCGGTGCCGCTTTCATGCTGGCAGCCATGCCTGCCATGGCTGCCAGCATTGACGTCAACATCATTGTGCCGGGTGCGTATGTGCAGCCACGCCCCGTTTATATCCAACCGCAGTACGAGCAGGATTGGCGCGAACGCCAAGTGCGCGCCATCGAATGGCGCGACGCGCCGCGCAATCATGGGCAAGCGGTAAGCGCTGCTGCGCATGAACGCAATGATGCTCGCAAAAATGGTCATCACCGGCATCGCGGCCATGGCAAGCACGGGCATTAGTCACCGCCGCTGACACTCCGCTTGCCAACGACGGCTCGCCTCAGGCAGGTCATCGCGGCAGCTGGAGAACTGGCGTCGGTCCGTCGCTCAGGCGGTGGCGTGCTCCGTGGCGAGGGCGGCCGGACGCTGGCTGTGGCCGTACTTCACCCCCACTTTATCGAGAGACCGTTATGAAAACCCCATTGAAATTTCTCGCTGTGACTTTCAGCATGCTATCCGTCTTTTCGCTCGGTCTGTTCACGAGCGCCCACGCCCAGCAATCGCAGCAATACCAGCAGTACCAAGGCACGTCCAATACGCCGAGAATCGAAGGTTTCAATGTCGATGAAGTCCCTTCTTTGCGGCCCGGCACGGAACTCGATTTCAGCCTCTATGGCACTCCGGGCGGCACTGCCATGCTGCGAATTGCAGGATCCCAGAGCAATTTGCTTCTGCGCGAAACGGAGGCTGGCCAGTATGAAGGCACCTATACCATCAGCAGCCGCGACAATATTACGGCGCGCAGTTCGGTGACCGCGAATCTGCGCGTCGGCAATCAAGTCACGAGCATGGTCTTGAGTGAATCGCTGCAAGCCGGGGTGGGCTATCACGCGCCCGGTAATGGCGCGCCGCCTAAAATCGCCCGCTTCGACGTGCAGCCGAGTCGGGATCTGGGTCGAGGCAATGATTTGGGTTTTGCCCTGTACGGTACGCCTGGCGGCCGAGCCGAAGTCCGGATCGAGGGCGTGAAAGGCAAGTTTTTCCTGCCCGAAGTCAAAAGCGGCGAATACGTCGGTACTTATACGATCAAGCCGCGTGATCGGGTGGTATCGAACAGTGCCGTGACGGCTAATTTATTGGTCGGCGAGCGCCTGGCTACTGCCACTCTGGGCAAGACCCTGCTGGCTAACGCCGGTCCGGCACCCCGCGCCCCAAGACCTTGCAACAGCTGCGGTATTGTCGAGGCCGTGAACGTCGTTCAACTCCAGGGTGATGGCAACTATCTCGGCACCATCGGCGGCGGTGTAGTCGGCGCCTTGCTGGGCAACCAGGTCGGTAATGGCAACGGCAACACGGCGGCGACGATTGCTGGCGCCATCGGCGGCGCTCTGGCTGGTCGCGCCATTGAAAGCAACACCAAAAAGACGGTCCAGTATGAAGTCTTGGTGCGCTTGCAAAATGGCGGTACCCAGACCGTTTCCTTCGCGGCTGATCCCGGCTATCGGGTGGGCGAAAAAGTCAGAGTCGCTGATGGCGGCCTGATGCGCGATCTGTAAATACCGCCCAGCTCAAGAAATCTCTACCTCGGAACTGCAATACGTTGGGCCAGCATGAAACTGGCCCGGTATTGCAGTTTTTTGCTTTGCAGGGCGATACCAAGGCCGCTGCCGTGCTCCCGCTCGGGCCTTTCCAGAGGCAGTAAAAACCCTCCGCTATGTTGCCTACCGCACAGAATTTTTTGTGGCGAGCAGCAATACTTCCGAGTGCCAAGTTATGCGCGTAAGCAGTGTTACAGAGCGTCCATGTGCACGACGGTCAGAGATCGTTCGATGCCATAGATGAATTTCGAATCAGATGAAGTGAGGAAGAAAATGCATAAATTCAGGAATTCTCCCAGGTACCGGACCTCCCTGCTGGTCTTGTCGCTGGCCACCTTGGTGGCAGCGTGCGGCGGCGGTGGCGAAGGGCGAGACCCCATCCTTGGCACCGATGTTGCCATTGCTCCGATTGCTCCCACCGTCATCGCGGTGACGCCGCGTGCCGGGGCGATTGATGTGGCGATCAACACAAGAGTCATTCCTGCCATTTTTAGCCAGGCTATGAATCCGGCCACGCTGACGCCCGCAAGTTTTACGCTGACATGCGGCGGAACCGCTGTCACGCCAGCGGCAGTAAATTACACGGCGGCCATCAATGTCGCCACACTGCGGCTTCCGGCAATCGATCTGCCGTCGAATTCGGTCTGTACCGCCACCGTGACTACGGGCGCTGCCGATACGGCCGGCATGGCGCTTGCCAGCAATTTCGTCTGGAGCTTCACGACCGGCGCCACCGCTGATATGACTGCGCCGATCGTCGCTATCACGCGGCCGGTCGATGCCGCCACCGGCGTGCCTCTGAACCAGGAAATCAATGCCAGCTTCAGCAAGGAAATGGATCCATCCACCATTACCAGCACGACCTTTAGCCTGAAGCAAGGTGCAACGGCGATTGCCGGCAAGGTGACCTACCGTGGCGTCACTGCGAACTTTGCGCCATCAAGCCCGCTTGCACCAAATACCACCTATACCGCCCTGATTACCAACGGCGCGACGGACCTGTCGGCTAACGCTCTGGCAGGTGGCGGTGCGTCGAACCCATGGACCTTTACCACCGCTGCTATGCCGCCAGCTCCAGGCCCGGCGTTGGTTAACCTTGACTGCGCTGCCGACTTTGCGATTCTGGCCGGCTCCACCGTCACCAATACCGGACCTACCATCATCAGGGATGGTGACCTCGGCTTGAGTCCGGGCACTGCGGTGACTGGCTTCCCGCCGGGGACCATAATCGGAGGGGTGATACGCATTAACGATGTCGAAGCAAATAACGCCCAGCTCTGCTTGACGAGCGCCTATAACGACGCTGCCAGCCGTACCCTGGCACCGATTACGGTATCGGGCAACATTGGTGGACAAACACTCGCCCCCGGCTTGTACAAGTCGACCTCGACGCTGGCCATTTCATCGGGTGACCTGACGCTGGCAGGTCCGGCCGAGGCCGTCTGGATCTTCCAGGTCGCTTCCACCTTCACCACCACAGCGGGTCGCAAGGTCATTCTCACCGGTGGTGCTCAAGCCAAAAACGTCTTTTGGCAGATCGGCACCTCCGCCACGCTCGGCACCACTTCTGTCTTTGAGGGCAATATCCTGGCGGATCAGGCCATTACCCTGGAAACCGGTGCCGTCTTGAATGGTAGGGCGCTGACGCGGATTGCTGCGGTGTCGTTGGACAGCAATAACGTAACCAAGCCCGCGCCGTAACGCTGGCAGTTCTTCCAGAGTCGGCACAGTGATTTGCCGACTCTGGAGCGGGTTGACCCATCTCCGTCATGTTGCCTTGGTGCGGCATGCAGAATTTAAAATTAGCGGGAGAAACACATGAAATTAGCGAAAATCTCAGGGGCGGCGTTTGGCTTGGCAACGCTGGTCATTACCGCCAGCCCGTTGGCCATGGCGAACGAAGCCATTACAGGATGGTATGGCGGCGCCAATGTCGGCCAGTCGCGCGCCAAAATCGACGATCCCCGTATCAGCGGCGGTTTGCTGGACCACGGTTTTACCAGTTCGATCGACGACGATGATCGCGACATCGGTTACAAGATTTTTGGCGGCTATCAGTTCAACAGGAATTTTGCGCTCGAAGGCGGCTATTTCGATTTGGGCAAGTTCGGCTATACGGCTCGCACCGTGCCGGCCGGGACGCTGAACGGCAGCAGCAGGATCAGGGGCTTGAATCTGGATCTGGTGGGTACCTTGCCGATCACCGACAAATTTTCCGCGTTTGCCCGAGTGGGAATGAACTATGCGGATGTCCGGGATTCGTTTAGCGGCACCGGTGCCGTGCGTGTGCTCGATCCCAATCCGAGCAAGCGCGAGGCAAACTACAAGTTCGGCGTCGGTGCGCAGTACGCCTTCACCGAGGCGCTGGCGATGCGGGTAGAGGCTGAGCGCTACCGGATCAACGATGCAGTTGGCAACCGTGGCGACATTGACCTGGTCTCGGTAGGCTTGATTTATCGATTCGGCAGCAATTCGTCGGCACCAGTCGCCCGCGCTGCGGCACCGGAATATATTGCGGTTGCCGCAGCGCCAGCGGCGCCGGTTGTGACGCCACTGCCGCCAGCGTTAACCAAGGTGACGTTTTCTGCCGATTCGCTGTTTGATTTCGACCGGGCGACTGTGAAGCCGGCTGGCAAACAGGCGCTCGACAAATTTGTGGCGGAATTGGGGGGTAGCAACCATGGTCAGATTTCGGTCATAGGGCATACCGATCGACTGGGCCCCCATGCCTACAATATGAAGCTGTCGACCAGTCGTGCCGAAGCCGTCAAGAGCTATCTGGTGGAGTCGGCAGGAATTCCGGCTAATACCATCGCTGTCAAAGGAGTGAACGGCGCGGAACCGGTAACCAAACCGGGGGAATGTAAAGGCGACAAGGCAACCAAACAACTGATCGCCTGCCTGCAACCGGATCGTCGCGTGGAAGTGGAAGTCTCCGGCACCCGATAATTCCGGCTGCTTGCTTTAGAGTAAAGAGAGGGGTGCTGTGGCACCCCTCTAGCTATTCGAATGGCCTCAGGCCGGCGAGGCAAGCAACCCCGCAGCAGTCATCACCTGGGAAGAGGGAAGGCCAAACTAGAAATGGGGGATTGGCAAAACGGAATGACGAGCGTAGCAACGTCGTGATGTGGCGGGAACAGCTTGACATCCAATGCTGAAAAACCAGCATGCTGAATAGGCGCGATGCCTTTATGGCCGCCAAGGAAAGGATTCATAACGATCCATTTCCTTGTGCCACGGTCTATATCCTGAACCTTGGCGACATCGAGCCATGCCGCTGCGGCTTCGTCACACCAGCCACAGCGGCGATTTCAATCTCGCCCGGATGGTACTTTACTTTGGAACGACAATCACCGTGCCGCCGGTTTTTCCTGTTTTGCCGGTGTCGCCTGTTTCGCCTTTGGCGCCGTCGTAACCGGTGGTACCTGTCGATCCGGTTGAGCCTTGGGCGCCAGTGGCGCCGTCATAGCCAGTGGCTCCGCTGGCGCCGGTAGCCCCGGTTGCGCCAGCCGGGGCAGTGGCGCCCGCGGTCAATGCAACGGAACCGACAAGAGTCAGCAAAAGAATGGAATATTTCATGGTGAACCTCTCAATCAAACAGGGAGAGTTGCCGCCTTGTTGCAAGAGTGAGGTCCTCGAATCAGGGCGGTGCGCGAGTAAAT
>DATJCV010000011.1:0-5506 GCA_035497775.1 Burkholderiaceae bacterium
CCAAGGCTTCGCTGTCGACTGATTCGTTCATCTCGGCGGCCTCGTTCCAGGAAACCACGCGCGTCTTGACCGAAGCGGCGATCATGGGCAAGAAGGATGGCTTGCGCGGCTTGAAGGAAAACGTCATCGTCGGCCGCTTGATTCCGGCCGGTACCGGCCTTGCCTTCCACCGCGCCCGCAAGGAGAAGGACACGTGGGAAGCGGAAGAGCGCGCAGCCTTGCTGGAAGCAGAAAAGCTGGCGCATGCGGTCGAAGCCGAAGTGCATTCGGAAACCGCCGGCCCGGTTGACGGCGAAGCGTAATCCGATAACTTGGTAAGCAAAAACGGCGCCGGATCGATTCCGGCGCCGTTTTTTTATCCGAGCCACCCGGCTCACCGCAGCGCAGCAAGGCCCGGCATTGCTCGCTCCCACATACTCCCTAATGAATAGGAGAATTTCGAGCGCGGTACCTTCGATATTTCAACATACCCCATGTATTTTGTAATCACTCTCGCGCCAGTGGTGTGCCCTTGTCGATCACCTCGCGGCAGTCGCCTTTGAAACTGGCGTTGTCATAATCACTCCAGCCGTAGCTGTCCACATAGCGCGCATGCGGCTGCCACTGCTCGCTGAAGATGCTCCAGTCCAGCCGTTGATCCGGGTAGCGGATGTCGGCCAGGTCGAGCAGGGAATGAAAAATATTTTCGGTCGAGAGCGGCGCATCCCTGTGCTGCTGCAATTGGCGCAACTTGTCCGGCCAGGTCGTGCCCCAGGCATCGGAATACCAGACTAGCGCCGGGACATGAAAGTCGTATTGCGTGTTATGGCCATGCATCGCCAGTTTGCAATTGCCGTCATGCAGACTTTGGCCATGATCGGATACATAGAGCAGCGCCGCCAATTGCTGCGTGGTACGCAGTCGGTCAATCACCTGCGTCAGGATGTAGTCGGTGTACAGGATCGAATTGTCGTAACTGTTGTTGATGGCCGTCTTGATCTGGAGGTCGGTGGGCACCGGTCTTGCCAGTTCGCGCAACGATGGTTGCCAGCGATCGTATTGCGGCGGGTAGCGATGGGCGTAGTTCCAGTGGCTGCCGAGGGTGTGCAGCACGATCAATTTCCTGGGCGCCGGATCGGCCACGGCGCGCTGCAGCGCCGGCAGCAAGATACGATCGAGGCTGGAATCGCCGTTGACATTACCTGGGTTCAGAAAGCGCGTGACGTCGGCTTCACGGGCATACACCGACACCGGTGTATCGAACTTGCCGAACGACATCTGATTCGATAGCCACCACGTCTTGAAGCCGGCTTCGCGAAAGGCGCTGAGGAAGGATTTTTCGGCAAACCCCGGCCGCAGGCTTTGCCTGGCCGGTTTGCGCGACATGATCACCGGCACCGACAGCCGGGTGGCGGAAACCGGGGTAATCAGGTTGCCCAGGCTGACCAGGTTGGTTTCCGCCGCCAGTCGCGGGGTGGTCGCGCGCGCGTAGCCGTTCAGGCCCCAGCGATCGTAGCGCGCCGATTCGCCGATCACCATCACCACGACTTGCGGACGGGGCGCCGCCGTAGCCTGCCGTGCGCCGAAGGAAAATTGGTTGCTGCCTGCAATCAGGCTGGACAGATATCGCCGCTCCGTCCAGAGTTCATAGGCCGCCGCGCCCAAGCCAAAAGGCCGGGTGGCGGCAAACGACGTGGTGGAGAACGGCGGTGCGATCCAGGCCGGCAGCCCGCCGAGCACCCCGCTGGCGTTGGCTGCAGAAACTGCCTTGTCATGGGTCGCCGGCGTGCTGGCAGGAGTTGCGGTTGCGCGCCCATAAAACCAGACGCCAAGACCCAAGGCGAACAGCAGCAAGACGGCGCTGCGCGAGCGGCCTGACCAATCGAGGTCATGCGTGGCTTTGGCGGCGCGCCACGACAGCCACCACCAGCCGCCCGCACCAGCCAAGGCCGCCAGCAGCAGACCGGCGCGGTCGCCGAGGAATTCGAGCGCTTCAGCCGGGCTGGTTTCGACCAGGATGCCGAAGTGATGGGCGGAAATCGACTGGCCATAGAAGCGCTGCAGATAAAGATCTGCCGGCAGCGCCAGGAAGGCCGGCAGCAACAGCCAGTGAAACCGCGCCGGCCGTTGGCAGACTGCCCATAGCAGCGCCCAACAGGCGAATTCAAGCAGCAGGATGCCGGCTGCCCGTGGTTCGCCGCGGCCCCAGGCCAGCGGCAGCAGCGGCACCGCCGACAGGGCCAGATACGAGAATAAAACCAGCAGGTTGGTCGGGCGGGATAAAAAAGAATGCATCAGAATGCGTGTCGGCCGGATGTCACGTGCGCCGCCGCTGCGGCAGCATGGGTGCTATGTTTTTCCAAACAAGCCTGGGGGTATGAGTAATTTATCATTATTATATAAGTGAAATAAGCTGTCATGGCTACCAGTATATGGATTCCGCCATTCTGGGTCGGGTGCCGAGCAACACTCCTGAACAGCGCTTGTTTTTCATGATTCCAGGTTGACGACGCGGCCGTAGCGGCATATACTCGCGAGTTCTCGATTTTAAGCTCTGCTGGGCTTAAGCGTTCTTTGGTCTGCTATCTCGCTTCCTGCGACGCTTCTTCTCCAAGTCAAATCGAACTGTGCCGAATCGGAGTCAATCCAATTTAGGTGCGATGATTTTCCAGTCTCCCGGACAACCGTTTTCGGGAATGTGTTTAATGCCGTAATTTTGTTGGATAAAAACGATGCCAACCATCAATCAACTGATTCGCCAGCCGCGCGTTTCGGCCACCGTCAAGAGCAAGTCTCCTGCGTTGGAAAACAGCCCGCAAAAGCGCGGCGTGTGCACCCGGGTATACACGACCACGCCGAAAAAGCCAAACTCGGCTCTGCGTAAAGTCGCCAAGGTGCGCCTGACCAACGGTTTCGAAGTCATTTCGTACATCGGCGGCGAGGGCCACAACCTGCAGGAGCACAGTGTCGTGCTGCTGCGCGGCGGCCGCGTCAAGGATTTGCCGGGTGTGCGTTATCACATGGTGCGCGGCGCGCTGGATACCCAGGGCGTCAAGGATCGCAAGCAGGCACGCTCGAAGTACGGCGCCAAGCGCGCCAAGGCTGCCAAGAAGTAATCGTCTTTGCTGGCGCAAGCCGGCAACTGAGTCGGTCCCGGATGGGCCGAGTAAGTGGGCAGTCATGAGGGCTGTCCGCGAGCGCGCGGTGAATTGCGCCCTGCGCTCAACTGAAGATCGAAAGGAATTGATATGCCACGTCGTCGCGAAGTCCCGAAACGGGAAATTCTGCCGGATCCGAAATTCGGCAATGTGGATGTTGCCAAGTTCGTCAACATCCTGATGCTGTCCGGCAAGAAGTCGGTTGCCGAAAACATCATTTACGGTGCGTTTGATCACATCCAGAGCAAATCTGGCAAAGATCCGCTGGAAGTGTTTTTGGCCGCCATCAACAACTGCAAGCCGATGGTCGAAGTCAAGTCGCGCCGTGTCGGTGGCGCCAACTATCAGGTCCCGGTGGAAGTGCGCCCGGTGCGCCGTATGGCGCTGTCGATGCGCTGGCTGCGCGAGGCGGCCAACAAGCGCAGCGAAAAATCCATGCCGCAGCGCTTGGGTGGCGAGTTGCTGGAAGCGGCGGAAAGCCGTGGCGGCGCCATGAAAAAACGCGATGAGGTGCATCGCATGGCGGAGGCCAACAAGGCGTTTTCCCACTTCCGCTTCTGATGGATTGAAGGATCGCGCCGCGTTGATACGCAGGTGCGCCTATTTATGGAATTTGTTCGAAGCCGGGCGCATTTTTCTCGTTAAAAATGAAGCCCGGTTTTGTTCGTTAAAGAGATATTGGATTAAATCATGGCACGCAAGACCCCCATTGAGCGTTACCGCAACATCGGCATTTCGGCCCACATTGATGCCGGTAAAACCACGACGACAGAACGTGTGCTGTTTTACACCGGCGTCAACCACAAGCTGGGTGAGACGCACGATGGTTCGGCAACCACCGACTGGATGGCGCAGGAACAAGAGCGCGGCATCACGATTACGTCTGCCGCCGTAACCTGCTACTGGAAGGGCATGGCAAACAACTTCCAGCCGCATCACATCAATATCATCGATACCCCGGGCCACGTGGACTTCACGATTGAAGTTGAGCGTTCGATGCGCGTGCTGGATGGTGCCTGTATGGTCTACTGCGCAGTGGGTGGGGTGCAGCCGCAATCGGAAACGGTGTGGCGTCAAGCCAATAAATACAACGTCCCTCGCTTGGCATTCGTCAACAAGATGGATAGGACTGGCGCTAATTTCTTCAAGGTCTACGACCAGATGCGCGCGCGCCTGAAGGCTAACCCTATTCCGGTGCAAGTGCCGATTGGCGCCGAGGATCAATTCGAAGGCGTGATCGATCTGGTCAAGATGAAGGCGATCATCTGGGATGACGCATCGCAAGGCATGAAATTCACCTATGGCGATATCCCGGAAAGCCTGGTGGCGGACGCAAAAAAATGGCGTGAAAACATGGTCGAGGCCGCCGCTGAAGCATCGGAAGACTTGATGAACAAATACCTGGAAGAGGGTGATCTGTCGGAAGCGGACATCAAAGCTGCATTGCGTCAACGTACGATCGCCGGTGAAATTGTGCCGATGATGTGCGGTACCGCCTTTAAGAATAAAGGCGTGCAAGCGATGCTGGATGCGGTGATCGATTATCTGCCATCGCCAGTGGATATTCCGCCGGTGCCGGGCATGGACGAGGATGACGCGCCAGTTGTGCGCAAGTCGGAAGACGCCGAGAAATTTTCGGCCTTGGCGTTCAAGATCGCAACCGATCCGTTCGTTGGTCAATTGTGCTTTATTCGATGCTACTCCGGCACCTTGAATTCAGGCGATACCGTTTATAACTCGGTGAAAGAGAAAAAGGAACGGATTGGCCGCATCGTGCAAATGCAGGCCAATGAGCGCGAAGAAATCAAGGAAATGCGTGCCGGTGATATCGCTGCCGTAGTTGGCTTGAAAGACACCACCACGGGTGACACCCTGTGCGACGACAAGGCGATCGTGGTGCTGGAGCGCATGGTGTTCCCTGAGCCGGTGATTTCGCAGGCGGTGGAGCCGAAAACCAAGGCTGACCAGGAGAAAATGGGCTTGGCGCTGAACCGTTTGGCGGCTGAAGATCCATCGTTCCGGGTGCGTACCGACGAGGAATCGGGGCAGACCATCATCGCCGGTATGGGCGAGCTGCACCTGGACATTATCGTCGACCGCATGAAGCGTGAATTCAACGTCGAAGCAACCGTCGGCAAGCCTCAGGTTGCGTATCGCGAAACGATTCGCAAGACCTGTGAAGAAATCGAAGGTAAATTCGTCAAGCAATCCGGTGGTCGTGGCCAGTACGGTCACGTGGTTCTGAAGATCGAGCCGCAAGAGGCAGGCAAGGGTTTTGAATTCGTTGATGCAATCAAAGGCGGTACGGTGCCGCGCGAATACATTCCGGCAGTCGAGAAGGGTGTGCGCGAGACGCTGAATTCCGGTGT
>DATJCV010000012.1:0-4356 GCA_035497775.1 Burkholderiaceae bacterium
GCTCTGGTACACCTCGGTGCCGGCGCCGGAACAGATGCAAGCCGAGATCGAGCGCCGCCTCGGCCTGCAGCAGCAAGGCAGCATGCTGCCGTTCGCGATCCGCCGGCTCGACACCGGCGCGCTGTGCGGCATGACCACCTATATGCACATCGACGCCGCCAACCATCGCCTGGAAATCGGCTCCACCTGGTATGCCCAAAGCGCGCAGCGCACCGCGATCAACACCGAAGCCAAGCTGCTGCTCTTGACGCAGGCGTTCGAGACCTGGACCTGCATCGCGGTCGAATTCCGCACGCACTGGATGAACCAGCAATCGCGCGCGGCGATCGCCCGCCTCGGCGCCAAGCAGGACGGCATCCTGCGCAACCACCAGCGGCTGGCCGACGGTTCCTTGCGCGACACCGTGGTGTTTTCCATCATCGAATCGGAATGGCCGACGATCCGCCGCCATCTGCAATTCAAACTCGACCGCAAGGAAGTGCCGTGCTGATCGATTTTTTCTTCACGCTCAAAGACGCCAAGATCCCGGTCTCGATCAAGGAATTCCTGATCCTGCTGGAAGCCATGCAAAAAAACGTGATCCATCCCTCGCTCGACGATTTCTACTATCTGTCGCGCATGACGCTGGTCAAGGACGAAGCCCACTACGACAAGTTCGACCAGGCCTTCGGCCAGTACTTCAAGGGCATCGAAGCGGTGTTCGACAAGAATGGCGAAATCCCGCTCGACTGGCTGGTGCAGCGCATGAAGCGCGAGCTGACGCCGGAACAGATCGCCGAGCTGGAGAAATTCGGCTACGACAAGCTGATGGACCGCCTGAAGCAGCTGATGGAAGAACAGAAAGAACGCCACGAAGGCGGCAACAAGTGGATCGGCACCGGCGGCACTTCGCCCTTCGGCCACGGCGGCACCAACCCGGAAGGCATCCGCATCGGCGGCAAGGGCGGCAACCGCACTGCGGTCAAGGTATGGGATGCGCGCGCCTACCGCGATTACGACGGCGAGCGCGAGCTCGGCACGCGCAACATCAAGGTGGCGCTGCGCCGCCTGCGCAAGTTTGCACGCGAAGGCGCCGAAGACGAGCTGGCGCTGGACGACACCATCCGCGCCACCGCCAACAACGCCGGCTACCTCGACATCAAGATGCAGCCGGAGCGCAAGAACAACATCAAGGTGCTGATGCTGTTCGACGTCGGCGGCACCATGGACGACCACATCGCGCGCACCGAGGAATTGTTCTCGGCCTCCAAGACCGAGTTCAAGAACATGGAGTTCTTTTACTTCCACAACTGCGTCTACGACTACATGTGGAAGAACAACCGGCGGCGCCACGCCGAGCGCTTCCCGACCTGGGACATCCTGCGCAAGTACAAGCCGGACACCAAGCTGATCTTCGTCGGCGACGCCACCATGAGCCCGTATGAGATCCTGCAGCCGGGCGGCTCGGTCGAATACAACAACGAGGAAGCCGGCGCGGTCTGGCTGCAGCGCTTCACCAGCGCCTTCCCGAAATTCATCTGGTTGAATCCGGAGCCGGAAGGCCTGTGGCAATACCGGCAGTCGATATCGGTGATCCGCCAGATCATGAACAACCGCATGTTCCCGGTCACCATCGAAGGGCTGGAACGCGGCATGCGCCTGCTCAGCAAATAGGGCTGCCCGCAAAGCCGACGCGCTAGCGCGCCAGCGGCAGAAACTTGTTCAAGACCGGCAACAACTGCTGCGGTGCCACTGGCTTCGCTAGGAAGCCATCGCAGCCCACCACCTTGGCCTCGATCCGATCATAGTGGAAGCTGGCATCGGTCAGAAACACCACTGCCGTGCGCGCAGCGCCGCTGCGCTTCTTGATCTCGTCGCACAGACGGTATGGGTTGGTTTCGGGCATGGCGGTATTGATCAACACCAGTGCCCGGCCGGAGTTCGCGCAGGCGTCCAGCGCCGCCGCCGCGCTATGCACCTGTGTCACCCCGATCTGGTGCGGCGCCAAAATCGCCGCCAGGACATTCTGCAAGGCCGACGAATAATCGACCAGCAGCACGCCGTGGTTGGCCGACGGCGCGGCGCGCATGCGGCGGTACTCGGCCGGATCGGTCAGGTCGAAATCGAGCCGGTTACGGCGGCGGCGCTCCGTGACCGCCACCTGTGGTGCTGCCTGCAAGCGGCGTAGCGCGCCATGCCGCCGGTCGAGCAGCGCATCCAGCACCTCGAACAGACGATTCCAGCGGATCGGCCGCGGCAGGCTGGGATGTGGCAACTCGACCGACGGCGAGCCGATCAACAAGGCAGGACGCAGCACGCTGGGGCCAAGTGCCGACAATGTCACCAGCGCCGCCAACTCATCGCCATTCACCAGGAAAGCATCGGCGTCCTGTAAACTATCTTCAGGCAGGCGGAAATAACGATAGCGGCGGCCCTGCTCGATCGGCAAGGTGGCTTCCAAAATGCTGGCTTCCTGAGCCGGGAAACCGATGAAGCGAAGTGCAACCGATGGCTGAATAGCGGACATATGGACGGGATTGATCGAGCAAAATGACTAGCCGGTAATAATTTTAGCAACGAAACGGCGTCAGACGCTGCCAATTTTTCAGAACGCCGCCAAGCCGTCCACCGGCATTCCGTCAATCTCACGGGACGCCTTGCGGCTGCCGCAGCGCCCGCTTTTTTCATTAGAATGCAGCATCTTGCGTTTTTTCTGGCGCGTCTCAAGTGAAATCGCGCTTTCTCATCACGTCCGAACGGCATGGCCACTAAAAAAATTTCCGCATCAGACTACAGCGAATCTTCCATCCGCGTCCTCAAGGGACTGGAACCGGTCAAGCAGCGGCCGGGCATGTATACCCGCACCGAAAACCCGCTGCACATCCTGGCTGAAGTGATCGATAACGCCTCCGACGAAGCGCTGGGCGGCTACGGCAAGGAAATCACGGTCACGCAACATGCCGACGGCAGCATCAGCGTCGAGGACGACGGGCGCGGCATTCCGGTCGGCCTGCACCCGGAGGAACAGGTGCCCACCGTGGAGATCGTCTTCAGCCGGCTGCATGCGGGCGGCAAGTTCAACAAGGGCGCCGATGGCGCCTACGCCTTTTCCGGCGGCCTGCACGGGGTCGGCGTCTCGGTCACCAACGCGCTGTCGTCGCGCCTGGAAATCACGGTCTGGCGCAAGGATGAACACGGCAACGGCGTGCACCGGATGGCGTTCGCCAACGGCGACGTGATCGAGCCCTTGAATTCGGCAGCAGCCGCACGCGGCGACAAAAAATCGGGCACGCGCGTCACCGTCTGGCCCAATCCCAAGTATTTCGATTCCCCACTCATCCCGCAAGGCGAGCTGCAACGCCTGCTGCGCTCCAAGGCGGTATTGCTGCCGGGCGTGCTGGTCACGCTGGTGACCGCCAAAGCCGGCAGGAATGAAGAACAGCGCCAGACCTGGCACTACGAGCACGGCTTGCGCGGTTATCTGCTGGAGTCGCTGACCCAGGCCGGCCACGGCGACTTGCTGATCCCGTTGTTCGAAGGCGAACAATACGCGACGGCCGATACCGACGGCTTTGCCGAAGGAGAAGGCGCCGCCTGGGTGGTGGCCTGGACCGAGGAAGGCAGCGTGGTGCGCGAATCCTATGTCAACCTGATCCCGACGCCGAATGGCGGCACGCATGAATCGGGCTTGCGCGACGGCTTGTTCGGGGCGCTGAAAAGCTTCGCCGAAATGCATTCTCTGCTGCCGAAAGGTGTCAAGCTGCTGCCGGAAGATGTGTTTGCGCGCGCCTCGTTCGTGCTCTCGGCCAAGGTACTCGACCCGCAGTTCCAGGGGCAGATCAAGGAGCGCCTGAATTCACGCGACGCGGTGCGGCTGGTGTCCGGCTTCACCCGGCCAGCGCTGGAATTCTGGCTCAATCAGCATATCGAGTACGGCAAGAAACTGGCGGAACTGGTGATCCGGCAGGCGCAGACGCGCTTGCGTTCGACCCAGAAGATCGAAAAACGGAAATCATCCGGCGTGGCTGTGCTGCCGGGCAAGCTGACCGATTGCGAATCGCATGACGTGACCCGCAATGAGTTGTTCCTGGTGGAAGGCGACTCGGCCGGCGGTTCGGCCAAAATGGGGCGCGACAAGGAATTCCAGGCCATCCTGCCGCTGCGCGGCAAGGTATTGAATTCCTGGGAAACCGAGCGCGACCGCTTGTTCGGCAACAATGAAATCCACGACATGGCGGTCGCCATCGGAGTCGACCCACACGGCCCGAATGATGCACCGGACTTCAGCAACCTGCGCTACGGCAAGATCTGCATCCTTTCCGACGCCGACGTTGACGGATCGCATATCCAGGTGCTGCTGCTGACACTATTCTTTAA
>DATJCV010000013.1:0-4058 GCA_035497775.1 Burkholderiaceae bacterium
AAATTCGACAGCCTGTATGGCCCGATTGCATTTGGCGCTAACGGCCAGATCGATTTGCCGCAGGTGGTGATTCAGGTGCAGGGCAATGCGCTGGCGGAAATCTATGACGCCAAGGGTTTTGTCACGCAGCCGAAATATCCGATGCCGGCCTGGAACGCACGTTAGGTCGGCAGCGAAGGCGCAGCCATGGACCTGCTGGCGCAAATCCTCGTCAACGGCATCCTGCTGGGCGGCCTGTACGCCGTGATGGCGCTTGGCCTAGCGCTGGTGTGGGGCGTATTGAATATCGTCAATCTGGCGCATGGCGCTTTCATCATGCTGGGTGCCTATGCTTCCTGGCATCTCTATACCTATTTGCATATCGATCCGTTCCTCGGCTTGCCGATCACCGCGCTCTTGCTGTTCGTGTTGGGCTATGTGCTGCAGCGCGGTTTGCTGAATCTGATTGTGCGGGCACCGATGTTCAATACCTTGCTGATCACGTTTGGTCTGGAAGTGGTGTTGACCTATCTGGCGCAGCTGGCGTTTTCGGCGGATTTCCGCACCATCAATCCGCCCTATGCCGGCAGCAACCTTCAATGGGGGCCGGTGGTGCTGCCGGTGGTACGCCTGGCCGCGTTTGGCGTCGCCATCGTGCTGACGGTCGGCATGTGGCTGTTCCTGCTGCATACGCGGCTCGGGCGCGCGATTCGCGCCACCGCGCAGAACCTGCTGGCGGCGCGCCTGTACGGAGTCGAGCCGCGCCACCTGTATGCCGTCACCTTCGCCATCGGGCTGGCGCTGGCCGGCGCCGCCGGCGGCCTGTACGGCACGGTGTCGCAGATCAATCCGTATATCGGCGCCTCGCTGACCGCCAAGTCGTTTGCGATCTCGATCATCGGCGGCCTCGACAATCCGCTCGGCGTTATCGTCGGCGGCCTGTTCCTCGGCATCGTCGAATCGCTGACCACGCTCTACATCGGCCCGACCTTCGCCGACGTCGCCAGTTTCGGCATCCTGGTGCTGGTGCTGATCGTGCGGCCCAGCGGCCTGCTCGGGAAGACCGCATGAAAAGGTACAGCGCGCCGCGCATCATCCTGATCCTGGCGGCGCTGATCGTGCTGGCCGCCGTGCCGTGGCTCGGCTCCGACGTGCTGGTGCAGTTCGGCATCAACGCCTTGTTGCTGGCGGTGCTGGCGCAGGGCTGGAACATCATTGGCGGTTATGCCGGTTATGCCTCGTTCGGTAACTCGGTGTTCTACGGCCTCGGCGCATACGGTGTCGCGATTGCGATGGTGCAGTGGGAGTTGCCGTTCGGGGTTGGCATGGTGTTCGGCGTGGCGCTGGCGGTGGCGTTCGCGTTCCTGCTCGGGCTACCGGTACTGCGCCTGCGCGGCCACTACTTCGCCATCGCGACCCTGGCGCTGTCACAGGTGATGGCCGCCATTGTTTCCAACGTCGGCCTGGCCGGCCAGAATATCGGCCTGGTACTGCCGCCTTTGAATAACGATCGCTTGTTTTATGAACTGGCGCTGGGGCTGTTGGTGATCGCGACGCTGACGATCTTTTGGCTGACGCGCAGCCGCTTCGGTTTCGGCCTGATCGCGATCCGCGAGAACGAAGAGGGCGCCGCCGTGATGGGCGTCAACACCACGCTGTACAAGGTGCTGGCGTTCACGCTGTCGGGTGTGTTTTCCGCGTTGGCCGGCGGCATCCATGCCTACTGGATCACCTTTCTCGATCCGGAAAGCGCGTTCGACATCAGCCTGAACGTCAAGATGATCATCATGGCGGTGTTCGGCGGCGCCGGCACGATCTTTGGGCCGATCGTCGGCGCCTTGAGCCTGTCGGCGGTGTCGGAAGTGCTGGCGAGCCAGGTCACCAGCATCGCCGGCCTGTTCTTTGGCCTGGTCATCGTCGCCGCCGTGGTGCTGATGCCACGCGGCCTGGCCGACATGCTGCGGCGCTTCCGCCGTACCGGCTGGCGCTATTTCGCTGAAAACATCCGGGCGCATCGGCTATGAGCGCGGCGATGACCTCGGCCACCACCGCGCTGCTCGAAGTGCGCCATGCGACACGGCGCTTTGCCGGACTGGTGGCGGTCGACGACGTCAGCTTTGCGCTGGCGCCGGGCGAGATCCTTGGGCTGATCGGGCCCAACGGTGCCGGCAAGACCACGGTCATCAGCCTGATTTCCGGCACGCTGGCGCCCTCCGAGGGTGAGGTGCTGTTCGAGGGCGAATCGATCACGCGGGTGCCGGCCTACCGCCGCGCCCGGCTCGGCATCGGCCGCACGTTCCAGATCATGCGGCCGTTCCCCGGCCTGTCGGTGCTGGACAACGTCGCGGTCGGCGCGCTGTTCGGGCATGGCGGCGGCCATGCCAAGCTGGCGCAGGCGCGCGAACAGGCGCGCGCCAGCCTCGAATTCGTCGGCCTTGGCCGCGCCATCGACCAGCGCGCCGACGAACTGGGCGGCCCCGGCCGCAAGCGGCTGGAGCTGGCCAAGGCGCTGGCGATGCAGCCCAAGGTGCTGCTGTGCGACGAGGTGATGGCCGGCCTGAACCACGTCGAGATCGAGGAGGTGATCGAAGTGATCCGCAAGGTGCGCGCGCAGGGCATCAGCGTCTTGGTGATCGAGCACGTGATCAAGGCCATCAAGAGCCTGTCGGACCGGCTGCTGGTGTTGCACCACGGCGAAATGATCGCCGAAGGCACGCCCGAGGCGGTGCTGGCGGACCCGGCCGTGATCCAGGCTTATCTGGGCAAGAGACGCGCATGAGCCAGGTGCCGCAGGCCAGCGCGCCGCACTCCGAAGCGCGCGCGCCATTGCTGAAAGTCGCAGGCTTGTCTGCCGGCTATGGCGAAATGCCGGTGTTGCAGGAGATCGCGCTCGAAGTCTATCCGGCGGAAATGGTGGCCATCGTCGGCAGCAACGGCGCCGGCAAGACCACGTTGCTGCGCACGCTGTCGTGCATCCTGCCGTGCCGCGGCAGCATTTCACTGGGCGGCCGCGAACTGGCCGGCATGACGCCGGACCAGGTATTCGGCCTCGGATTGGTGCAAGTACCCGAAGGTCGGCAGTTGTTCGACCGCATGACGGTGCAGGACAATTTGCTGATGGGTGGCTATCGGCGTGAAGACAAGGCGGCGCTGCAACGCGATCTGGAACGCGTCTACACGATGTTCCCGCGTCTGGCCGAGCGGCGCCGGCAATTGGCCGGCAGCATGTCCGGCGGCGAGCAGCAGATGTGCGCGATGGCGCGGGCACTGATGGCGGCGCCGATACTGATGATGGTCGATGAGATGAGCCTCGGGCTGGCGCCGGTGATCGTCGAGCAATTGATGGATATGCTGGCCGCGATCCAGCGCGATGGCGTCACGGTGCTGCTGGTCGAGCAGGACGTGCAGCTGGCGCTATCCGGCGCCGATCGCGGTTATGTGATGGAAACCGGCCGGATTGTGCATCACGGCTTGGCCAAGGAATTGATTGATGACCCGGCGGTGCAGCGGGCGTATCTGGGGGTTTAGCGGAGCACGCGTACGTTGGGCATGTATGACGTACCGGTGTTGTTTGCCATTTCCGCCTGCGCGGGAATGACAAAACAAGCCAGGCTGGGACTAGTGGACGCAGGACGGGGTGTGCGCTGACTCCGGCGGCGCGGTGAAAAAGCGCTCGCCCAATTCTTCCAGGCCCAGTTCGCGCAGCACCTCCTGCAGCCGCTCGCTCGGCCGCCGCCGCGGCAAATCTTGAAAGCGGGCGATGATCAGCTCGTTCTTCATCGAATGCTCCCAGCCGACCAGTTCGGTCACGCTGACCTGGTAGCCGTGCGCTTCCAGCTGCAGGCAGCGCAAGACGTTGGTGACATGGCTGCCGAATTCGCGCGTATGCAGCGGGTGGCGCCAGATTTCGGTCAATGCATTTTTGGCCAGCGTCTTGCCCTTGTTCTTCTTCAGCACCGCAGCCACTTCGGCCTGGCAGCAGGGCACCAGCACCACGAATTGCGCCTGCTTCTTCAGCGCGAAGCGGATCGCGTCGTCGGTCGCGGTATTGCAGGCGTGCAGCGCGGTGACGATGTCGA
>DATJCV010000014.1:0-3120 GCA_035497775.1 Burkholderiaceae bacterium
GATCGCCGGGTCGGTGATTTCGACCTTGTGGTGCACTTCGTATTTTTCCTGCAGGCCGCGCAGGATCGCAATGGTCGCTTCGACGCTCGGCTCCTCCACCAGGATCTTCTGGAAACGCCGCTCCAGCGCCGCATCCTTTTCGATGTACTTGCGGTATTCGTCGAGCGTGGTGGCGCCGATGCAGTGCAATTCGCCGCGCGCCAGCGCCGGCTTCAGCATGTTGCCGGCGTCCATCGCGCCTTCCGCCTTGCCGGCGCCGACCATGGTATGCATTTCGTCGATGAAGACGATGGTCTGGCCTTCATCCTGCGCCAGCTCGTGCAGCACCGCTTTCAGCCGCTCCTCGAATTCGCCACGGTACTTGGCGCCGGCCACCAGCGCCGCCATGTCCAGCCCCAGCACCTTCTTGTTCTTCAGCGAATCCGGCACCTCGCCGTTGACGATGCGCTGCGCCAGGCCTTCGACGATCGCGGTCTTGCCGACGCCCGGTTCGCCGATCAACACCGGGTTGTTCTTGGTGCGGCGCTGCAGTACCTGGATCGCGCGCCGGATTTCATCGTCGCGCCCGATCACCGGATCGAGCTTGCCGTTGCGCGCGCGCTCGGTCAGGTCCAGCGTGTATTTCTTCAGTGCCTCGCGCTGGCCTTCGGCGTCGGCGGAAGAGACGCCGGCGCCGCCGCGCACCAGGTCGATCGCGGCTTCCAGCGCCTTGCGCTGCAGGCCATGTTCGCGCGCCAGGCGGCCGGCCTCCGACTTGTCGTCGGCCATGGCCAGCAGCACCATTTCGCTGGCGATGAACTCGTCGCCGCGCTTCTGCGCCTCGCGGTCGGCCAGATTCAGCAAGCCGATCAGCTCGCGCCCCGGCTTGATGTCGCCGCCGGTGCCGGACACCTTGGGCAGCCGTGCCAACGCGCCGGCCAGCGCATTCGACAGCGCGCCGACATTGACGCCGGCGCGCTGCAGCAGCGAACGGGCGCCGCCGTCTTCCTGCTTCAAGAGCGCCGACAGCACATGCAGCGGCTCGATGTACTGGTTATCGTTGCCGACCGCCATGCTCTGGGCGTCGGTCAGCGCTTCTTGCAACTTGGTTGTGATCTTGTCGAGACTCATGTAATGCTCCCAAAAATGCTCCCGCACACGGGAAGAACTTGCAAACCAAGTGAGGCCGCCGGATTGTTTTTCAAGAAAGAAAACAAGGAAGATGTGGGGGAGCCGCGCATTCCGTCGCCGGCACGCCGGGTTGCCGACTCCGCGCTGCCTGGCCGATAGGGAGGGATGAATCCTGCTGCCGGCAGTCGGAAAATCACCCAAATGAAAAACGGAAACGCCTCAGGCGGGCATTGCATTCCATGGAGTATATTTGAATTGCCAATATAGGAAAGCGAGAAACATCCATTTTTCGGCATACTCCCTTGGCTTCCGTTATCCGGCGAGGGCCCGGTACGTCGCGAAGCCGGCGAAACAGAGCGCCAGCGATCCCAGCAGATGCAGCGCAGCATGGCCCAGCGCCCAGCCGAACTCGCCGCGCTGCAACAGGATCATCGCCTCGGCCGAAAAGGTGGAGAAGGTGGTCAGGCCGCCGAGAAAGCCAGTCACCGCCAGCAGCCGCCACTCGATCGGCAGCGCCGGATATTTTTCGAAAAAGGCGACCGCGATGCCGATCAGGTAGCCACCAGCCAGGTTGGCGATCAGGGTACCGTACGGCAATGCGTGGTGATAGGCGTTGAGCCAGATCGACACGCCCCAGCGCAGCCAGGCGCCGCAGGCGGCCCCGATGCCGACCGCGAGCCAGCTCATTGCGGCGCTTGGGCGCCGTCGGCGCCGCCCCATTTGGCCAGCGCGGCGTCGTCGCTGCAGCGGGCGTCGACCCAGCGCGCACCCTGCGGGGTCTGTTCCTTCTTCCAGAACGGAGCCTGGGTTTTCAGGTAATCGATGATGAATTCGCAGGCGGCAAACGCTTCGCCGCGATGTGCCGCCGTCACCGCCACCAGCACGATCTGCTCCAGCGGCTTGAGCGGGCCGACGCGGTGGATCACCAGCGCGTCGAACAGCGGCCAGCGCGCGCGCGCCTGCTCGACGATGTCCTGCAGCGCCTTTTCGGTCATGCCGGGATAGTGCTCCAGCTCCATCTCGGCCACCTGGTCGCCCTCGTTGAGATCGCGCACCGTGCCGACGAAGGTGACGATGGCGCCCACTTTAGGGTTGGCGGCGCGCAGCTGGAGCAGTTCGGCGTTGAGGTCAAAGTCCTCGGTCTGGACGCGGATAGGCATGATAGATCGATAAAAACAAAGAAAACCGTTTCAGGACAACAGCAGCAAGGCCAGCGCGATCACGCCCGGCACCGCCTGGACGAATAGTATCTTGCGGCTGGCGGTGGCCGCGCCGAACAAGCCGGCGACGATGATGCAGCCGATGAAAAAGAGCTTCACTGCGAAGCCTTCGGCGCCCAGCCACAAACCCCAGACCAGCCCCGCCACCAGGAAGCCGTTGTACAGCCCCTGGTTGGCCGCCAGCGCCCGGGTCGACGCCGCGAATTCCGCCGTCGTGCCGAAAGCGCGGCGGCCGGCGGGCTTCTCCCACAAGAACATTTCCAACACCAGAAAGTAGAAATGCAGCAAGGCGAGCAGCACGACGGCGAGATTGGCAGCGGTCTGCATGGTGTCTCCGGTTTTTTATCGTTATTCCTTGCCGTACCGCCGCACACTGCGCTCCGGCAGCCTTTGGAATTCAAAGGGAATTCGCCGCTGAGCGAATTCCCGTACTGCGCTCAGCCGCCGGTCACCGGCGGGAAAAACGCCACTTCGCCGCCGTCGGCGATGGCGGTTTCGGCCTCGGTCATCACGTGGTCGTAAGCCATGCGCAACGCGCGCCCCTCGGCCAGCACCTCGGCCCAGATGCCGCCGCGCGCTGCCAGGAAGTCGCGCACGTCGCCGACGGTGCGCACCTGTGCCGGCAGAGTCACGGATTCCTGGGCAGTGCCGAGTGCCTCGCGCACGCTGGCGAAAAATCGAAGCTGGATTTTCATCGTGGATGTGTCACTAATACAGCAGTTCGTTGAAAGGGATGAAGCGTACGGTATCACCGATGGCGATGGTCTGGCCAGGCGGATTGTCGATCAGG
>DATJCV010000015.1:0-3538 GCA_035497775.1 Burkholderiaceae bacterium
CGCACGCCTGCCGCAACAACAGCAGCAGTTGGACCAACTCGCATCCAACGAGCCGCCGCTGGCCTGGCTGGTCGGTCTGGTCGCGCTCGATCCGCACATGAAAGCGGTGACGATCGGCGACTTCTGGGGTGGCCCCGGCAACAGCGGGCAAAGCGCGGCAACGGCCGATACGACAGCGGCGTATCGCGTGCCGGCGGCCTTCACCCTGGCCGGCAAAGCGGAAATCGACCGGTTCCTGGTCGAGATGGAAAAAAGCGTCGATGACGGCCCACGGTTCGTAGCGCGCCGCGCCGCATTTGAAGCCTGGTATCAACAGCAGCGTCTGCAAGCCTGGCAGACCTTTGCCGCCGCTTTTCCGGGCGGCGAGCGCCGGCTGTCGGGCGAGCTGGAATGGCGCAGCGCGATGGGAACCATCACCGGCGCGCAAAGCCCGTACTATCGCTTGATCGATCGCCTGACCGAAGAATTCAAGAACGAGCCCGAGGCGCCGGATTGGCTCCTGCTGGCGCGGGAATTTTCCCGGATGCGCGCGCAAGCCAGGAAGGCCGGAGCCGCCGAAGGCGCAATCAAGTATGTCGGCGCCATCAACAATGTGGGCGGCAAGGCCTTGCGCGAAACGCTAGGCGGCACGCCGCAGCTCGGCGGCGATACGATCAAGAACAATCTGAATGCAATCGACACGCTGCAGAAGTTCGTGACTGAACTGAACCAGGCCGCCACCGAGGCGATCGACGGCCCCGGCAAGGCTTACCAGCTGGCGGCGGATTTTCATACCTTTTCCAGCAACCCGGCGGTCAAGCAGTCGGCGCTGGTGGCCGCCACCGAAAGCCTGGCACAACTGCGGCGCCTGCTGGGGCACGCCGCTGCGGCCAACGAGGCGGTCTGGCAGTTGATCGGCGGCCCGCTGCATTTCGTGCTGGCCTATACCGAACAGCAGGCCTCATGCGCGCTGCAGAAGGAATGGGAGGCCAAGGTACACTGGCCGCTGCAAACGGCGACCAGCATGACCGCCATCGTCGACCAGTTGTACGGCACGCAGGGCACGGTATGGGCATTCGCGGACGGCATGGCCAAGCCGTTCCTGGAACGCGATTCCAGCCAGTTCCGGATTGTCCAGACGCGCGGCTACAGCATGCCGTTCACCAGCCAGTTCCTGCCGATGCTGAACGGCGCGGTCGGCAAACGGGTCGAGCAACTGGTGATGCAGCAACGCCTGGAGCAGGAAAAACAGAACGAACAGTTGCAGGCACAGAAGAACCAGATGCAGGCACAGCAGGCGCAAACCGAAGCCGAGCGCGTGCTGGATGACCTCAAGCAAAAGATCGCCGCGCTGAAGGCGCAGCCGATCCCGCTGACGATCACTGCCCAGCCGACCAGCGTCAATCCCGGCGCCAGTGCCAAGCCGTTCGCAACGATCCTGTCGATCCAGTGCGCCGCCGGCACCCGCACCGTCAACAACTACAACTTCCCGGTCAGCGACAGCTTTTCATGGATGCCGGGGCAATGCGGCGAGGTCGAGCTGCAGATCAGGATCGATACGCTGGTGCTGACCAAGAAATATCCGGGTACGCTCGGCGTCGCGCGTTTCGTCCAGGATTTCCGCGACGGCCTGCGCCAGTTCAATGCCGACGAATTCCCGGCCTCGCGCCAGAAACTGGATGCGCTCGGCGTGCGCCAGATCGGGGTGCGCTACGATTTCAGCGGGCAAGATGCGATCCTGAAAACCGTGCAGCAATTGGAACGGCTGGAGCAGCAGGAAAAGGAAACCGTCGCCAGCAAGCGTCGCGCGCAGGATACCCAGGCCATGCAGGCACAGCAAAACATCGAGGTCAAGCTGGCTGGCAGCTCGGAGCCGCCGATGCAGGTTTCCTTGCCGGAGCGGATCGGCGTGTGCTGGAATCCGAACAGCGTGCCGCACAAGGTCCAGACCTTGCAGATGATGTTCAAGGAATTGCTGAATGACGGTACGGCCATCCCCACCGCTGCCGCAGCAGCGACCGCGCCAGCCGCACGCCCCTAGCAAAAATCGGTCGCGGCCGGGTCACGCGCTCATACGGGTGCGCAATCAAAGTGAGAACAAGGCGCGAAGCCGCAGACAGTGCTGATGCACGGCAAGGCGAAGCAACACAGTTATCGCTTTGAGTGCGAATCCGTATCAGGTCACCAGCGCCACTGCCTGCCCAGCATCCAGTCCGACGATGCGCGCCAGCAGCGCGTCGGCCGCTGCCCGCTGCTCCTCGTCCTGCGCCAGAATGTTGTACGCGGCTTTCAGGCCATCCAGTGCCAGCGGTGGATCCCAGCGCACCAGATCATGGCGCTCGATTTCCTCGATCACCGCTTGTGCAAACGGGCGCAGGTTGGCACCGGGCCGCTCGGCAAACAACAGCTCGCACAAGCGGATACGCAACAGCAGCTTCTGGCCCGGCGCAGCCGTTTGCGCCAGCAGGCGCTGTAGACCGGCGGCGGCCGCCGCCAGATCACCGTCGGCCGCCAACGCCCGCGCATTGCGCACTGCGGTCGCCAGGCCGTCCGGCTGGCTGGCTGGCGCCGCCGCGCCGGCATCGCCGGCGGCCGCCGCCAGCGTCGCCAGCCATGCCAGCGTCTCGTCGTCGGCAAACGGCGTGCCGTTGGCAAAAGCCAACCCATCGAGTCCCGGCAGGCGCGTCATCAGACGTGCCGTCTCACCGCACACTTCACGCTGCGCGGCGGCGAAACGCTCGCCCATCCGGGCCAGCGCCTGCGCCGAGATCCGGTTCAGATCCAGCCAGAACGGGAAAACCGGCAACTGCGCCTCGGCAAAGCGGACCAGGTCTTCATCGGCCTGATTTTCCAGCAAGCGCCCCAGCGCATCCAGTATTTGCGAAATCGGCGGTGCAATCCGAGTGCGTCCGCCCTCCGCCGGCGGCGCGGCATCGATCGCCGCCCATGCCGCGAGACGGCCGAGACGAAACGCCAGCGGACTGGAAAAATCGGCATTCAGCCACCAGCCAGAAAGCTCGCCGAGCCGGCCGCAGACCTGCTCCAGCACAGCGTCGACATCCGCCGCCGCATTGAGCGCGCCGGGCGTCAACTGGCTGGCCGGCAGCGCGCGCAGCGCTGGACCAGACTGCAATTGCGGTACCGGCGGCGCTTGCGGCGGCACCGGCACGCCGGGCGCGGCCGCAGCCGGTGCCGGCAGCGACTCCTGCTCTGGTACCGGCTCTTGCACCGGCAGCGTATTGACCAGGTTGATGAGCGGCCGCAGCGACGGCGCATCCTCGTCCTTGTCGCGCAGCACGGCATCAATCGCTTGCAGGCGCTGGCACAGGCTTGCGATCGGTTCCGGCTCCTGCGGCGGCATGGCGCTCCAGTCGACTTCGCCGGCATGGCGCTGGACCCAGTCGAGCAGCCATTGCAACGCATTGCGGCGCCCGCGCATCCGCTGCAGCGGCGGGAACAGCGACTCCCAGTATTGCTCGAACAGATCGCTCAACACCCGCAGGCCGTCCGCCAACCCGGGCAAGCCGCGAGTCTGCAGCAGGCCGCCGGCCAGATAACA
>DATJCV010000016.1:0-11799 GCA_035497775.1 Burkholderiaceae bacterium
GGCCACGGCCGTTGCAGCAGCGCCTGCAACACCGCCGGCGCGAAGATTTCCCCGGTATGCAGTTGGCTGCGGGCGAGGCTGAGATGCAGCAGCCGGGCACTACCCTTGGCCTGACTGGCTTCTTGCGGATGCTGCAGGATCAGCACTTCGACTTGATTCACGAGCGGCGTGATCCAGTCGCAAATGCAGGCAGATTGCGGCCGCAGGCAGCGGCGGCACATCGTGCGTTTGGGTGTGGAAGGTGCAGCAGCGGACGAAGACATTGTCCGATTGTAGCCGCGCCGCCTGGTTTTTTAGTTCGCCGCCGGCGGCGTCTGCACGGGTACGTGGCTGGCCAGCAGCGTGAAGATATCCATCGGCACCGGAAACACGATGGTCGAGCTCTTGTCGCCGGCAATCGCCGTCAGCGTCTGCAGGTAGCGCAACTGCATCGCCTGCGGCTGCTGCGCCAGCATCTGCGCCGCCTGCAGCAGTTTTTCCGACGCCTGCAACTCGCCTTCCGCATGGATGATCTTGGCGCGCCGCTCGCGCTCGGCTTCGGCTTGGCGCGCGATGGCGCGGATCATGGTTTCATTGATATCAACATGTTTGATCTCGACTGTGGTGACCTTGATGCCCCAAGCATCGGTCTGGCTGTCCAGCACGCGCTGGATATCGAGATTCAAGCGCTCGCGCTCGGCCAGCAGTTCGTCCAGCTCGTGCTTGCCGAGCACCGCGCGCAAAGTGGTCTGCGCCAGCTGGCTGGTGGCCTCCAGGAACTGCGCAACCTGAATCACCGATTTTTCCGGAACGATGACGCGAAAATACACCACCGCATTGACCTTGACCGAGACGTTGTCACGCGTGATCACGTCTTGCGGCGGCACGTCGAAGACAATGATGCGCAGATCGACCTTGACCATTTGCTGCACCACCGGTATCAGCACGAACAAACCGGGACCTTTGACGCCGGAAAAGCGGCCAAGCGTAAACACCACGCCGCGCTCGTACTCGCGCAAGATGCGCACCGCCATCAGCAGCAACACCACAATCAGCAACAACAGCACGCCGCCAAATCCGAGACCTGTTCCCATGCTTATTCTCCTTGCCTGCGTGAATTCACATCATCGGCGGCCTCCACCGAAAGCACCAGACCGTCGCGTGCCACCACCCGCAGCCGCTGGCCGCGCCGTAGCGGTACCGCACTGCGGATTTCCCATTGTTCTCCCTGCACCCGGCCCCAGCCCTGGCCGCCGCCCGCCGGCAAATCACTCAATGCCTCGCCAATGCTGCCAAGCAGCGCTTCCTGGCCGCTGACCACGGGCCGGCGGCGCGCCTTCAGGGCAAGGCTGGCGACCATGAAAATGAAGCCGGCGCTAAACACGCTGACTGCCGCCACCAGGCCCAACGGCACGCCATAGCCCGGCAGGTCGGTGTCGACCAGCATCAAGGCCCCGACAGCGAAGGCGATCATGCCGCCCACTGCCAGCACGCCGAAGCTGGTCAGGAAGACTTCCGCCACCATGAACGACAGGCCAAGCAGGATCAGCGCCAGACCGGCGTAATTGACCGGCAGCAGGTGCAGCGCAAACATGCCAAGCAACAGGCAGATCGCGCCAACCACTCCCGGCAAGACGAAGCCGGGGCTGGCGAATTCGAAAAACAGGCCATACACGCCCGCCATCAACAGCAACAAGGCGATACCGGGATCGGTGATGACGCTCAGCAGGCGCGTCTTCCAGTCGGGCTCGATGCGGACGATGGTGGCCCCCCGCGTGTGCAGCACGTGTTCGCCGCTGACGGTGCGCAGGCGACGCCCGTCCAACGCGGTCAACAGCGCCGGCACATCGGTCGCGGTGAGCTCGATCACGTTTTGCGCCAGCGCCTCGTCGGCCGACAGGCTGACCGCCTCGCGCACTGCGCGTTCCGCCCATTCGGCGTTGCGCCCGCGCAGCTGCGCCAGGCCACGGATATAGGCGGCGGCATCGTGCATCTGCTTGCGTTCAAGCGCGCCGGGCTGGTTGTCCGGCGCATTCTTGCCGTCGGTGGATGCCGCACCTTGCGCCGGTTTTTTGCCTTCGTCGGGGGTCCCGCTCAGACCGATCTGCACCGGCGTAGCGGCTCCCAGATTGGTGCCGGGCGCCATGGCGGCAATGTGGCTGGCATACAGGATGTAGGTGCCGGCGGAAGCGGCACGGGCGCCGCTCGGGGCGACAAAGGCAGCTACCGGTACCGGCGAGGCCAGGATTGCCTTGATGATGTCGCGCATCGACAGATCGAGCCCGCCCGGCGTATCCATCTGCAGCACCAGCAATTGCGCGCCATCCTGCTGGGCGCGGGCAATGCCGCGCGTGAGGAAGTCGGCGCTGGCCGGACCGATGGCGCCGGTCAGCGGCAGCACCAGCACCGGCGGCGACACCGCACTGGCCCCCGGCAGAAACAAGCCGCAACAAGCCAGCAGTACGAGATTGAACAACTTGCGCATGTTCGCGCCCGGTGATCAGGTACTTGATTATTGCAGAAATTCAGCTGCGCGGCGGCAGGCGCCGGCGTCGGATTCAGGCGATGCGGAAAATCGAGTCGTAGCCGTCCTGGGCGCTGTGCGCATCCTGCAACTCGTCCACCAGTTCCAGATCCGCGAGCTCTTCCACCGCGTTGGTGTAGCTGGCCAGGCGGTCGGCGCCAATGATGCGGTAGATTTCGCCGGCTTCGTTGCGAATGCCGATGAGCAGCGCTTCCTGCCGCACCTCGGCCGCGCTCGCATGGTCCAGCAGCAGGTTGCCGATGATGGTGGAATCGATTTTGGCGATCTGGACGTGCTCGATCAGTGCTGTTTTCAAGGGGCTTTCCGGTAAGTGGAGTAAGGCCACGTGTGGCGGCGCTCAATATACCCGCAAACGTCGCCTCGTGCTTTGCCATGCGTCAACTTTAGCTGGCTGCAGATTGGTCCGGCCGGCGTCGGATTGTATGTTCCAATGGTGAATTACGCGGCGCCTGCCGTCGTGCCTGTTGCCTTTATTTTGATTGCCGATTCCGATGATTGTTCAGCCAACTGTTGTTTCCTCCACTCATTGCGAAGGCCGGCACCATGCCTGATGCAATCACGCCGCCACTGCTTCACTGGACCGAAAACGACCGGCAGTGCACCGCGCGCTGGCGTTCGGAAAGCGGGCTGGCGCCGCCCAAACGGGTCATCGTCGCCGACGATACGCTGAATGCCGACAGCGCCTACCGGCTGGCCTGCGAAGGCACTGGCCTGCTATGGCGCGGCGACTTCCAGAATGCGCGCCAGTTGCTGGCGGCGCTGGCGCGGCGCATCGACAGACCACCGAAAAAACCGAAGAAAGCGCCGCTGGCGCCCCTGGCACCGGCCACCGCCTTCCATCTGCACCGCCAGGCGCAGGCGCAGCGCGCGCGCGTCCTGGCCATGCTGTTGTTGCCGTTCGATGCCGACTACCGGATTCCGCTGCGCCGCGCGCCGGACGTGAAACTGGCCTGCAACGAGGCCTGGGGCGCCGGCCGCGAACCATTCGTGGCATCCCTGCGCGAATTGCAGGGTGTGATCGGCGCCCATGAATGGCGCAAGAACGGCGTCGAGATTCCGGCCCTGGGTGCGCGCATCCACCCGCACTACGGTGTGTTTTCTCCCCTGCGCGGCGAATATGTCGAACTGGTGGCGAACGCGCCGCTGCCTGCCACCACGCTGGCGTTCGACATCGGCACCGGCAGCGGCGTGCTGGCGGCGCTGCTGGCGCGGCGCGGCGTCCAGCGGGTGGTCGCCACCGAACTGGAGCCGCGCGCGCTGTCCTGCGCGCGCGAGAATTTTGCCCGCCTCGACGTGGCCGGGCAGGTCGAACTGGTCGCAGCCGATCTGTTCCCGCCGGGGCAGGCACCATTGGTGGTGTGCAATCCGCCATGGTTGCCGGCGCGCCCCAGCTCGACCATCGAGCAAGCCATCTACGATCCGGATAGCCGCATGCTGCGCGGCTTCCTGGCCGGGCTGGGTGCGCATCTGACCAAGGGCGGCGAAGGCTGGCTGCTGCTGTCGGATCTGGCGGAACATCTCGGCTTGCGTACGCGCGCCGAATTGCTGGCGTGGATCGACGCCGGCGGCCTGCGCGTGCTGAGCCGCAGCGAGATCAAGCCGCAGCATCCGAAGGCTGCCGATGCCGGCGACCCGCTGCACGCGGCGCGCGCGGCCGAAGTAACCAGCTTGTGGCGGCTGGCCGCGCAAGCGCCGGTAACACCGGATCCGGATCAAAACCGTAAAATCGGCTAGGCCGCACTGAGCAGGTGAAACGCGTTCGCGATCCTGAGCCGAGCGCCATCATGCCAGCTATCAGGCTTGATCCTGCGCAGAGGGTCTCCTGCCAGACCATCACGATTGGTGGGAGCAGCGCACCGGGGCGCGCTTGGCCCAGCGCCGATAGCGCGGCAACTCCATTCGGGCAGGGTTAAAAACAACGTCCGCTTGCACTGATGAATACCGCGGGCAGCGGACGGGCAACAGCCGCGCGCTGTCAACGGCCGCCTACAAATTACCCTTAAATCACCGGGTATGCTGTAAATTCATTTATGCTACCTGCGGAAACGGCCTTATATGCCTGGAGTATATGATCGGAACCAGACTTAGCGCTGCACGATCATGGGCTGCGCAGCACCCGCTCCCGGCACTTGCCGCGCCGCGCTGGCGGCATCGTAGCGGCTGGCGAACGGGCCGCTATGGACCCGGAACAGCGCGCCGTATTGCACCACCTCCGGCAACGGCAGCCCTGCCGCCCAGTTTTGCGCCAGCCGCGCGCGCAGCGCTTCGGCGTTGGCTGCCTGCGAATAGGCGCCCAGCTGCAGATAGAAACCGCCGCCCGCCGCCGGCGTAATGGAAGGAGCCGCCGGCGCGTCTGCGATCAGTGTCAGCGGCGGCCGCTGCTCGGCGACAACCGTCCTCTCCTGCAACGGCGTCTCGATCGACGCCAGCGCCGGTGCCTCGGAATTCTGCGAATCTTGCCGCTGGGCCGCCATACGCAGGATCTCATCCGGCAGCAGCCGCTCGACTTCGAGCTCGGTGCTGCCGTGCGTCAGGTAGCCGAGTTTCAGCGCCGCGGTATACGACAGGTCGATCACACGATCAGAACGAAACGGCCCGCGATCATTGACGCGCACGATGACCTGCACGCCGGTCTTCAGGTTGGTCACCCGCGCGTACGAGGGCAGCGGCAGCGTCGGATGGGCGGCGGTCATCTGGTACATGTCGTACAGCTCGCCGGACGAGGTCTTCTGCCCATGGAATTTCTTGCCATACCAGCTGCCGACGCCGCGCTGCTTCAGCGGGCGCTCGTCGGTGATCGGAGTGTAGGTTTTACCGAACACCACATATGGCCGCAGCGTCGCCTTGGCATAAGGCTCGATTTTCGGTACCGCGTCAGGAATCGCCAGCAGACCATCCGGCGGCGCGTCTCCCGGACCATCGTCCAAGTAGTAGCCGCCGCGCCCGGAGCCGGCCGGCGGCAGCACCGGCAGCGGGCGCGTGGCGGCGGAAGCAGTGGGCGCCGGCGTGCTTGCCGGCCGCGTCGCTGATGGTTGTGGCGGTACACTGCCGCACGCCGCCAGGATCAGGGCCGGCACGGCCATTGTCAGCCAGCGCAGCAGGCGTTGTGATTTCGGATGCAGGCGTGATCGCATCAAGCGCTCCTCAGGACTGAATCAGTTTTCGATGATGCTGGATGCTCATCAGGATGCCGACGCCGAGACCGAGCGTCACCAGCGCCGTACCGCCGTAGCTCATGAACGGCAGCGGCACCCCGACCACCGGCAGAATACCACTGACCATTCCCATGTTGACAAAGGCATAGGTGAAGAAGATCAGGGTAATGGCGCCGGCCAGCAGGCGCGTAAAAAAACTTGGCGCATTGGCGGCGATGATCAGCCCGCGTCCGATCAGCAGCAGGTACAGCACCAGCAGCACGCCGTTGCCGATCAAGCCGAACTCTTCCGAAAACACCGCGAAGATGAAATCGGTGGTGCGTTCCGGGATGAAGGCCAGGTGCGACTGCGTGCCGTTCAGCCAGCCCTTGCCGGACACGCCGCCGGAGCCGATGGCAATGGTGGACTGGATGATATGGAAACCCTTGCCGAGCGGGTCGGCGGTCGGATCGATCAGCGTCATCACGCGCGAGCGTTGATAGTCGTGCAGCATCGACCAGACCACCGGCAGGCTGGCGCCGGCCGCTAGCACCAGGCCGAGCAGCACCTTCCATGACAGCCCGGCCAGGAAGATCACGTAAAATCCGGCCGCCAGCACCAAGAGCGCGGTGCCCAGATCCGGCTGCTTGGCGATCAGGCCGACCGGCAGCAGCAGCAGCAACGCGGCTACCAGGTATTCACGCCAGCCGATCTGGCCTTCGCGTTTCTGGAAGAACCAGGCCAGCATCAGCGGCATCGCGATCTTCATGATCTCGGACGGCTGCACGATCATGCCGAGATTGAGCCAGCGCCGCGCCCCCTTCTTGACCAGCCCGAACATCGCCACCGCCACCAGCAGCGCAATGCCGAAGGTATAGACCGGCACCGCGAAGCGCATCAGCGTCTGCGGCGGCACATTGGCCGCGATCCACATGACGACGAAGGCGATCAGGATGTTGCGCAACTGGTCCTCGACCCGGCCCGGGACGTCGATGCCGGCCGAATACAGCGTGACCAGCGCCACCGACAGCAGCAGGAACACGATCAGCGCCAGCGGACCGTCAAACACCGTGAAATACGGCTTGGCGATTTCCCAGAAAGTACGCCTGTCCTTCAGCCCCACGGCAGTGCTCCAGCGCTGATCAGCAGCATGGCGGCATGGAAAAGGTGTGCAAGCATGAGCACCTCAATCCTCGTGAATGTGAGTGTCGGCACGGGCGGCAGCCTTCACCACCAATGGGGCCGGGGGTGCGACTGGCGGCAGCGCCTCCGGCTCGCCCGGCTTTTTACCGAGCAGGAAATAATCGAGCGCGGCGCGCACGATCGGCGCCGCCGCCGCGGCGCCGAAACCGCCATTCTCGACGATGATCGCGATCGCGATGCGCGGCTGCTCGACCGGCGCGAACGCGGTGTACAGCGCGTGGTCATGGTGCCGCGCGTCGATCTTGCTGGCGTCGTATTTTTCGTTTTTCTTGATCGCGATCACCTGCGAAGTGCCGGTCTTGCCGGCCGATTCATAACCGGCGTTGGCGAATACCCGGCGCGAAGTACCTTCCAGCGTGACGCCGACCATCGCGTGCTTGATGACGTCGATATTTTTTTGCTGCAGCGGGATGCGGTAGCTTTCCTTCGGCACCGTCAGCGTACGCTGATGGCTGTCCGGGTCTTCGACCGCCTTCACCAGATGTGGTTTCATCACCACGCCGTTATTCGCCAGGATCGCGGTCGCGTGCGCCAGCTGCAAGGGCGTAAAGGCGTTGTAGCCCTGGCCGATGCCGAGCGAAATGGTTTCGCCGGCAAACCATTTTTTCTGTTCCGGCTTCTTGTAGGCCGATTTCTTCCAGGCGGTCGAGGGCAGCAGGCCGGCGCGCTCATGTTCGAGGTCGATGCCGGTCAGCTGGCCAAAGCCGAACGGTTTCATGAAGTCGTGCATCGCATCCACTCCCATATCGTTGGCCAGCAGGTAGTAGTAGGTGTCGCACGATTGCACGATCGACTTGTACATGTCGACCATGCCGTGGCCGCCTTCCTTGTCGTCGCGGAACTTGTGGTTGCCGAGCCAGAAATAGCCGGGGTCGGAGATCGCGTCCTGCGGCTTGCGCTTGCCGAGTTCGAGCGCCGCCAGCGCCATGAACGGCTTGTAGGTCGAGCCAGGCGGATAGGCGCCCGACAGCGGCCGGTTCACCAGCGGCTTGTCGGGCGAGTTGTTCAATTCATCCCAACTTTGCTGGTCGATGCCATCGATGAACAGGTTGGGGTCGAAGCCGGGACGCGACACATAAGCCAGGATGTCGCCGGTAGCCGGCTCGATCGCCACCAGCGCGCCGCGCCGCTCGCCAAAAGCCTGCTCCACCACTTTCTGCAGTTCGATATCGAGCGACAAAATCAGGTTGTGCCCGGGCGTGGCCGGCATGCGCGACAGCGAGCGCACCGCGCGGCCGCTGGCCGAGACTTCGACCTCTTCGTAGCCGGTGGTGCCATGCAGGTATTTTTCGTAACTCTTTTCGACGCCTTCCTTGCCGATGTGATTGCTGCCGCTGTAGTTGGCGCTGTCGTCGCCCTCCTCCAGCTTCTCGGCGTCGCGCGCGCTGATGCGGCCGATATAGCCGATCACATGCGACGCCACCTCGCCTAGCGGGTATTGGCGGAACAGGCGCGCCTCCACCTCGACTCCGGGGAAACGGTAGCGCTGCACCGAAAAGCGCGCCACTTCCTCGTCGGTCAGGCGGGTGCGGATCGGCACGCTTTCGAACTTGCGCGAATCTTCCAGCAGGCGGCGGAACTGCTTGCGATCGCGCGGCGTGATGTCCACCAAGAGCGACAGGTCGTCGATCACGTCGTCCAGCTTGCCGTCGATCTTGGAAGGCGTGATTTCCAGCGTGTAAGCGGAATAATTGCGCGCCAGGATAACGCCGTTGCGGTCGAAGATCAGGCCGCGATTCGGCACCACCGGCACCACCGAGATACGGTTGTCCTCGGCTTGCGCCGCGTACTGGTCATGGCGCGCCACCTGCAGCCAGATGAAGCGCGCCAGCAGCACGCCGAAGCACAGCAGCACGAACAACGCCACCGCCGACAGCCGCAGGCGGAACAGGTACAGCTCTCGCTCGGCATTCTTGAATTCAGTCATGCGTGGTCATCCGGCAGCAGGCCGCATGTATAGCGGCAGCCGCCTCAAAGCGGGCGGTTGTCATCGCGGTTGACGGTGCGCCGCTGCGGCGCCAGCAACAACCAGGTCGCCAGCGGCCAGAGCGCGACCGAAGCCAGGCTTTCGGAAAAATACAGCCAGCCGGGAAAGCTGCCGCCGGCCATCAGGCGAATCAGCAACTGCACCAGTTGCGTTAGCAACAGCAAGGGCAGTACGTGCAGCGCCTGGGTTCCCATCGGGAACCACAGCACGCGCCGATGGATCATGATCGTGAAATACGACAGCAGCGTATAGGCCAGCGCGTTTTCACCCAGCAGGCTGGCGTCATGCACATCCATCATCAGCCCCATGAAAAAGGCGATGCCGATGCCGACCTTGCGCGGTTGATGGATGTTCCAGAACACCAGAATCAGCGCGACGAAATCCGGCACGCCATTCCAGCGCCCCCACGGCAGGAGGTTGAGCGCGAAGGCAACCACCAGGCTGGCCGCGATGAACAGTCCGCTGGCCGGCAGCAGGATGTATTGGGGGCGATTCACCGGGCGATCTCCTGGCTTAGTGTCGCTTTTTTGGGTGGCGCCGGGGCTTTTTCGGGTGCACGCAACGCCTGTTTGGCCCTGGCGCGAGCGGCGCGGGCGCCAGGACGGTCCTTTCCGGCTTCCTTTTCTTCCACGTCGATGGGCGGCAGCGGCCTGGCCTCGGTCAGCAGGATCAGCAGCTGGCGATGGCGGCCAAGCCCAGCCAGCGGCTCGCACACAATGTGGGCGAAGGCGTCGGCCACCTTGTTTTCGACATGGGAAACACGGGCAACTGCCAACCCGGGCGGATAGACGCCGTCGATACCGGACGTAACCAGCACGTCATCGTTGCGAATATCGCCATTGGCCACCATGAAGCGCAACTCCAGCTGACCCGACTGACCGCGGCCGTAGATCACGCTGCGCAAGCCGTTGCGCAACACCTGCACCGGAATCGCCTGGTCCTTGTCGGTCAACAGGCTGACTTCGGCAGCAAACGGGAACACACGGGTCACCTGGCCAACCACGCCGGTATCGTCGATCACCGGCTGGCCGGCGGCCACACCATCCCGGCTGCCACGATCGAGCACGATCTTGCGCGTAAATGGATCGCGGGTGTCGTACAGGATTTCGCTGCTGATCGATTGCACCGCGAGCTGGTCGCGGATCGCCAGCAACTTGCGCAACTGCTGGTTTTCCGCCACCAGGAATTGCGCCTGCTGCAAGGCGCGCGCATTGTCGGCGTGCTGGCGCCGAAAACCCACGTTTTCGCGTTCCAGCCGGGTTTGGGAAATGAAGTAATCGCCGATGCGGTACAACGCATCGCGTGGCATCAGCGCGACGGCCTGCAGTGGATAAAGGCCGGTACCCACCAGCTGCCGCAACCTCGTCAACGATTGCGTGCGGGCGTCTACCACCAGTAATACGACCGCGATCAAGGCGAAAAAAACCACTTTCGCACGCGCCGAAGCGCCCTGCTTGAAAAGTGGCGGTGGACTACTGAATTCCATTTATCGTCTTGCAAGTCCTGGCGGGTACGGCAGCGATTGTGCCGCGGCGCCCGCGCCGCCGCCGGCCAACCTGAAGCTCCGATGCTGCCGGGCGCGCCGTGCACGGCATCGCGGCACCTTTATTCGTAGGAGAAAATCGAGCCGAGCTTGTCCATCCGTTCCAGCGCCATGCCGGAGCCGCGCACCACGCAGGTTAGCGGATCTTCGGCAACGATCACCGGCAGGCCGGTTTCTTCCATCAGGAGACGGTCGAGGTCGTTCAGCAAGGCACCGCCGCCGGTCAGCATCATGCCCTTCTCGGCGATATCGGCGCCCAGTTCGGGCGGCGTCTGCTCCAGCGCGGTCTTGACCGCGGACACGATGCCGTTCAACGGTTCGGTCAGCGCTTCCAGGATTTCATTGCTGGAAATGGTGAACGAGCGTGGAATCCCTTCCGACAGGTTGCGCCCCTTGACTTCCATTTCCTTGACTTCCGCACCCGGGAAGGCGGAGCCGATCTGCTTCTTGATCGCTTCGGCGGTCTGTTCGCCGATCAGCATGCCGTAGTTGCGACGGATGTAATTCACGATCGCATCGTCGAAGCGATCGCCGCCGACCCGGATCGAACCCTTGTAGACCATGCCGCCCAGCGAAATGATGCCGACTTCGGTGGTGCCGCCGCCGATGTCGACCACCATCGAGCCGGTGGCGTCGGCCACCGGCAGGCCGGCGCCGATCGCAGCCGCCATCGGTTCCTCGATCAGGAACACCTGCGAGGCGCCGGCGCCCAGCGCCGATTCGCGGATCGCGCGGCGTTCGACCTGGGTCGAACCGCACGGCACGCAAATGATGATGCGCGGCGACGGCCGGAACAGCTTGGAATCATGCACCATGCGGATGAACTGCTTCAACATCTGCTCGGTGACGGTGAAGTCGGCGATGACACCGTCCTTCATCGGCCGAATCGCCTCGATGTTGCCAGGCACCTTGCCCAGCATCTGCTTGGCTTCCTTGCCAACCGCCATGATGGTTTTTTTGCCGTTCGGGCCGCCCTGCTGGCGAATCGCCACCACCGACGGCTCATCCAGGATGATGCCGGAAGTCCTGACATAAATCAGCGTATTGGCCGTCCCCAAATCGATCGCCAGGTCATTTGAAAAATAACTGCGTAAAAATCCGAACATGTATAAATTTCCATTTCGTTGTCGGGCGGGGTTCAGCCCGGCGCCGGGATACGGTACCCGGCACACTGGAACACAGAGACCGCCGGCGCCACAACAGCGATACCTCGGGCAGTCAATGGCGACCCGTTGTCCACGCCTGCCCGGCGCCTGTCAAGTATTAACCCCGCATTCTACCTTATAATTTACGCGTAACCGACCGGACATTTCCTCTAAAATTCGGCGCCGATTTGAAGGGCTTGACAAGTTTTTGTCCGCATTAAAGCGCCGTTCAAACCACCTAACCTACTTGCCGAGGCAAGCCA
>DATJCV010000017.1:0-8209 GCA_035497775.1 Burkholderiaceae bacterium
GCCGACTGTTGGCAGGCGCGATGGCAGATGGCTGAAATCAATGGTGGGAGCGATAGTCTGATTCATGGGAGAAAATATTCAGGTTGTGCGTGTGGCCTGTCGTTCCTGCGATCTTAGACGGGAATGCAGCGGTGTTCTCGGCGTATGGCATGCAAGGGAACGACAGATGGGATATCCATGCTGATAGAAATCGAGTTGAAAAAATTTATCCTGGCGATGCACCGGCAACCGCGGCCCTCTGCAACAGCCAGGCCTCCGGCTTCATGATGGAAAACAGTCCGGCGCGCGCGGTCTTCCTTGCCAGTTTGAGTAAGGCCTTGTCCTTGGTAATCAGTGTTTCGGCCTCGGCGTCGCGCGCCAACTCGAGAAACTTCTGGTCGTCCGTATCCTTGCACAGGGGCAGGCGGATTTGCATTTCTGCTGGCTGCACCTCGAAGGCGAGGCAGGTAATCAGCGCATCGAATTCGCGTTCGGCTTGCGGCCGCAGCGTGTCGTCCAGCGCCAGATGCGCGTAGCCCAGCACGATCTGCCATTCGCGCCGGCAATCGGCGCGCGTCACCGTCTGCAGATTGCCATCGCGCAGCGCCGCCAGCAGTGCGGCCCAGCGCGGATCGCGAAAGACGAACAGGTCGAGGCAGACGTTGGTGTCGATGACGACGCGATTCGGTATCATGGCGCCAACTTGCTGATTGAAATGTGGAACATGCTGATTGTCCTGTCGCCTGCCAAATCCCTCGATTACGAAACGCCGCCCACCACCGAACTGCATACCCAGCCTGATTTCATTGCGCGCTCGGCGCAATTGGTCGATATCCTGAAGGCCTATTCGCCGGCGCAGATCGCCAGCCTGATGCGCATTTCCGATCCGCTGGCGCAGTTGAACGCGGAACGCTACGCTGCCTGGTCGCCCAAATTCAGTCGCGGAAATTCCAAGCAGGCGCTGCTGGCCTTCAACGGCGACGTCTATGCCGGCTTGCAGGCAGCGACCTTGAGCCCGGCCCAGCTCGATTACGCGCAGTCGCATATCCGAATTTTATCGGGATTGTACGGCCTGCTGCGCCCGCTCGATCTGATGCAGCCGTATCGGCTGGAAATGGGCACGCGCCTGGCCAATCCTGCCGGGCGCGACTTGTACGCCTACTGGAGCGAGACGGTGACCGCAACGTTGAATCAATTGTTGGGCGAGCGACGCGCACAGGTACTGGTCAACCTGGCGTCGGAAGAATACTTCAAGGTGGTACGGCGCGCGCAACTGGGGTATCCGGTCATCACGCCGGTGTTCGAAGACTGGAAGAACGGCAAGTACAAGATCATTTCGTTCTACGCCAAACGAGCGCGCGGCCTGATGGCGCGCTACGCCGCGATTCATCACATTGCGCGGCCACAACAGCTGCAGGAGTTTGCCGAGGAAGGCTATGCATTTGCAGCCGACAGTTCGGATGCGACGACCTGGATTTTTCGGCGCCGCCTCGGCGCGTAAGCGCCGACGAGTGAACATGAAAAAAGCCTCCGCTAGGGAGGCTTTTTCCGATGCGAGAGCAGGGTCTTACCAGATCTTCCACCACGGCGCTTTCTTTGGGCGGCCACCGAGGGCGGCCTCGCTGTTCGGGAAATTCAGCTTCAGCACCCGCTGGGCGTCGTCACGCAATTCGGGCAGGCCGAGTGCATCGTAGGAGCGCACCATGATGTACAGCGCTTGCTCGATGGCCGGCGCCTCGCGGTATTCGGTGACCGCGGTTTGGGCGCGGTTGGCTGCCGCCAGGTAGGCGCCGCGCCGGTAATAATAATCGGCTACGTGCACTTCGTGCTGCGCCATGGCGTTGACCAGGTACTTCAGGCGCGCGGCCGAGTCCTTGGCATACACGCTGTCGGGAAAGCGCTCGACCAGCAGCTTGAACGAATCGAAGGCTTCACGCGCTGCCTTCGGGTCGCGCTCGGTGGCATCTTCGCTGACCAGGAAATCGAACAGGCTGACCTTGTCATTGAAGTTGATCAGCCCGCGCAGGTAATACATGTAGTCGACATTCGGATGATTCGGGTGCAGCTTGATGAAGCGCTCGACCGCTGCCAAGGCTTGCGGCTGGTCGCCTTGCCGGTAATGCGCATAGGCAATTTCCATTTGCGCCTGTTGCGCATAGGTGCCGAACGGGTAGCGCGATTCGAGTTTTTCAAAATATTTGATGGCCTTGTCGTAGCCGCCAGCCGACAGTTCGTCGTGCGCCTCCGCGTATAATTTGGAAGCGGACCAGTTGGCGGTTTCGTCGGGTGCTTCGGAGAACACGCCGCATCCCGATAACGAGAATACAAACAGCACAACGAGCAGCTTCGATAAATTTTTTTGCATGGTGTTTGGCCGGAATGCGTATAAACAAGGGACTGATTATAGCTGAAGCGATTTGCCGTGATGCCAGTTAAACAGCCGGCGTCGGCTAAAAACGCGGGCCGCCCCGAAATCGGCGGAAACGACCAGGAAACCGTTGATTCCGCGGACGATTGGAGTGATGACGCGGCGGCGGAAATGGCGCCGATACAACTGCACCTGAGCGCGGCCGACAGCGGTGTGCGGCTCGACAAGGTGTTGTCGCAGCATATTCCGCAGTTTTCGCGCGGCCGCATCCAGCACTGGATCGAGAATGGGCGTGTCACGCTCGACGGCACGGTGGCGCACATGAAAAGCACGGTGTTCGGCGACGAAGCGGTGCTGGTGCTGCCGCAGGCGGCGCCGGAAGAGGTCGCGTTTCAGCCGGAATCGATGCCACTGGCCATCATCGCCGAGGATGACGCGATCCTGGTGCTCGACAAGCCGGCCGGGCTGGTGGTGCATCCTGCCGCCGGCAATTGGTCAGGCACCTTGCTGAACGGCTTGCTGCATCACTGCCCGGCGCTGTCCGGCGTGCCGCGTGCTGGCATCGTGCATCGGCTGGATAAAGACACCAGCGGCCTGATGGTGGTGGCGAAAACGCTGGAGGCTCATACCGACCTGGTGCGGCAACTGCAGGCGCGCAGCGTGCAGCGCGAGTACCTGGCGCTGGTGTGGGGCACGTCGCACGCCGGTGGCAGTATCGAGGGCGCGATCGGCCGCCACCCGCGCGATCGCATCAAGATGGCCGTGCTGGAAACCGAACGTGCGAAACCGGCCCGTACTCATTATCAGCGGCTGGCCACCGGCCAACTGGATGGGCGTGCGGTCAGTCTGGTGCGCTGCCGGCTGGAAACCGGGCGTACCCATCAAATTCGCGTCCACATGCACTCTCTGGGCTGGCCACTGGTGGGCGATGCCTTGTATGGAAAGACGCATCTGGCATCGGTCTTTCCACGGCAGGCATTGCAGGCGTGGCGCCTCGGGCTGGTGCATCCGGTCACGCATGCGCAATGCACCTGGCGCGTACCGCTGGCGCCGGACTTTGCGACCTTACTGACGCGCGCCGGCATCGATTGGCAGCCGCTGCTTGAATCGGCTGCGGAGTAGGGCATGAAATTCATTCGCGCCACGTGGGACCAGGCGCCGGCCAATGTCGGCAGTCTGATTACGCTGCGTGGCGGCGGCGTCAGTGCCGCCCACTACGATGACGGCAACGGCGACGGCGGCCTGAACCTGGGTGCGCACGTCGGCGACGATCCGGCTTGCGTGCAGCGCAATCGCCGCGTGTTGCGACAGGTTTTGCCAGCCGAGCCGGCCTGGTTGTCGCAGGTGCATGGCACGCACGTGGTGGATGCCGCCACGGTGGCGGCCGTGCCGCCAACTGCGGACGCCAGCATCGCCACCCAACCCGGCGTCGTGTGCGCGGTCCTGACTGCCGATTGTTTGCCGGTATTGCTGTGCGACCGCGCCGGCCGCGTGGTTGGTGCCGCGCATGCGGGCTGGCGCGGACTGCGGGCTGGCGTGCTGGAGCGCACGCTGGAAGCGATGCGGACGGCCGGTGCGGCGGATATTCTTGCCTGGCTGGGACCGGCGATCGGCCCACAGGCGTTTGAGGTCGGCGCCGAGGTGCGGCAAGCCTTCGTCGAGCAGGACGCGGCTGCGGGCGACGCGTTTGCACCAACCATGACGTGCGGCAAATATCGTGCCGATATCTACCAGCTGGCGCGCATGCGCCTGCACAATGCTGGCGTCGACTCAATTTCCGGCGGCGGCCGCTGTACGGTCGCCGAGCGCGAGAGTTTCTATTCGTATCGCCGTGATGGCGTCACCGGGCGCATGGGTTCCTTCATCTGGTTGGTTTGAAGCAACGCATGGCGCCGCCGTCGATCAGGCGTCCGGTGCCGGAGTTGGTTGACTATTTTTCGCTGCGTCGGCTTGGGATTTTTCTTGTTGCGCGCGAGCGCGCCGCCGCCTTCCACGGCTGCCTCCGATGTACAAAATAATTGTCAAAGGCAACACACCGTATAGCAAAAACGTCATAATGGCTGCAACCACGGAGCGTTCGGTAATGGCCATCATCAGTACTACATATATCCACGCGATTGCTACGATATGCATAACGACAGGCTCCTGCGATAAACCGTAACCATACGTGAGAACAAGGATACGCGCATGACTGCTCCGTACTCAGAAAACTCCTATGCCGGTTGGCTGGCACAGGTTTCGGACCCCGTTGCGTGGCAGTCGTGGCTGCAGCCCACGGCTCAGCCGGATCCCCGTTCTCTGACCGCCAAACTGGAGGAGCTGGGCATCACGCTGGATCCCGCGGTGGTATCGCAGCTGCAGCAGGATTACGTCCAGCAATTTTCCGCACTGTGGCGCGATATACTGAGCGCCAAAGCACCGCCGATGGCGGACAAGCGCTTTTCCGCTGCGGCCTGGACTTCAAACCCGCTATTTGCCTTTAACGCGGCGGCGTACTTACTCAATTCGCAATTTCTGACGAGCTTGACTGAGGCCGTGCAAGCGCCGCCGAAAGTGAAGCGGAAAATCCGCTTCGCCGTGCAGCAGATGGTGGATGCGGTTTCGCCGGCGAACTTCCTGGCGACCAATCCGGAAGCCCAGCAAAAAATCCTTGAAACCGGCGGCAAGAGCCTGAGCGCGGGTGTGGCCCACCTGCTCGCCGACCTGCAAAAGGGCCGGATCTCCCAGACCGACGAGGCTGCGTTCGAGATCGGGAAAAGTGTCGCCAATACCGAAGGCGCGGTGGTTTTTGAAAACGAAATTTTCCAGCTGATCCAGTACAAGCCGCAAACCCGCACCGTATATGAACGGCCATTGCTGCTGGTGCCGCCATGCATCAACAAGTTCTACATCATGGATCTACAACCGGACAATTCACTGGTGCGTTACGCGGTGGATCAGGGGCACACCGTCTTTTTGATTTCCTGGCGCAATCCGGATGACTCATTGGGTTACCTGACCTGGGATGACTACGTTGAAGATGCGGTCATCAAGGCGATCCATGTTGTACAGGAAATTTCCGGCCAGGCCCAGATCAACACGCTCGGCTTCTGTGTCGGCGGAACGCTGCTGGCCAGCGCGCTGGCGGTACTGTTCGCGCGTGGCGAGAAACCGGTTGCCAGCCTGAGCCTGCTCACTTCGCTGCTGGATTTTTCTGACACCGGCGTACTCGAGGTATACATTGACGAGATGCAGGTGGCGATGCGCGAACAGAGCATCGGTCGTGGCGGGCTGATGCCGGGGCGCGATTTCACCGCGGCTTTTTCCAGCCTGCGGCCGAATGACCTGGTTTGGAACTACGTTGAATCGAGTTACCTGAAGGGCGAAACGCCGCGTGCCTTCGATTTGTTGTACTGGAATGCTGACAGCACCAATGTGCCGGGTCCGATGTTTTGCTATTACCTGCGTAATTTGTACCTGGAAAACGGCTTACGGACACCGCGCCGGCTGACGCTGTGTGGCGAGCCGGTCGATCTCGGGAAAATCAATGCGCCCACCTTTATTTACGGTTCGCGCGAGGATCACATCGTGCCATGGCAAGCCGCGTATGCATCCACTTCCCTGCTCAATCCGAAAAAACCCAGTCGCAACCGTTTCATCCTCGGCGCTTCCGGCCATATCGCCGGCGTGATCAATCCGCCTGCTAAGAAGAAGCGCAGCTACTGGCGCAATGACAAGCCGGCTGTCGATGCCGCCACATGGTTGCGCACGGCGCAGGAACACGCGGGCAGCTGGTGGCCGGAATGGTCGGCGTTCCTGGCGGAGCACGGCGGCGTGCAGGTGGCGGCGCCGCGCAAATATGGCAATACAGCGTACAAACCGATCGAGCCGGCGCCAGGGCGCTATGTACGGGTACGGTCTGATTGAAGTGATCGCACTACCATGAAAAAGGAGACGACAATGACACGACGCATCGCATATGTAACGGGTGGAATGGGTGGCATCGGGACTCCGATTTGCCGCCGCTTGTGCGCAGAAGGGTATACGGTGGTAGCCGGCTGTGGTCCGAATTCCCAGCGAAAGGACAAGTGGCTGGCGGACATACGCGCGCAGGGTCTGGATATCCATGCGTCCGAGGGCAACGTGTCGGACTGGGATTCGACCAAGGCTGCATTTGACAAGGTGAAGGCGGAAATTGGCGAAATTGACGTGCTGGTGAATAATGCGGGCATTACCCGCGACGGCCAGTTCCGCAAGATGAGCAAGGATGACTGGGACGCGGTGATCGATACCAACCTGAATTCCCTGTTCAACGTCACCAAGCAGGTGATCGACGGCATGGCCGATCGCGGTTGGGGCCGCATCATCAATATCTCTTCGGTCAACGGGCAAAAAGGCCAGTTCGGGCAGACCAACTATTCGACCGCGAAAGCGGGGATTCACGGCTTCACGATGGCGTTGGCGCAGGAAGTGGCAAGCAAGGGCGTGACCGTGAATACCGTCTCGCCAGGTTATGTCGGTACCGATATGGTGCGTTCAATCCGGCCGGATGTGCTGGAAAAAATCATCGCCGGGATTCCGCTCAAACGCCTGGGTGAACCGAGCGAAATTGCGTCGATCGTGGCGTGGATTGCCTCGGAAGAGGGCGGCTACGCAACCGGCTCCGATTTTTCCCTGAACGGCGGTCTACACATGGGCTAGCGCCGCAAGCTGGCGCGCATTGTCTTGCGCGCCAGCCGGTCGATTGCATTGCAATAAATTCTGCAGGGTAACGGAAACTTGCATAATCATTCGTTTTTACGCAATATGACGGCAACTGGAAAGGCGAACGTACGTACGCTTTTTTGCCGATCGACTGACATTGTGCTGCGGCGCAATAACTGGATCCTCTGATGAACAGTGCAAAGAAAATTTCCGAACGCATGATCAAGAAGTACCCGAACCGTCGTTTGTACGATACCCAGACCAGTTCCTACATCACGCTCGCCGACGTCAAGCAGCTGGTGCTCGATAACGAAGAGTTCACCGTGGTCGACGCCAAAAGCAATGAAGACCTGACACGCAGCATCCTTTTGCAAATCATCCTGGAAGAGGAAGCCAGCGGCACGCCGATGTTTTCCAGCGGCGCGCTGTCGCAGATCATCCGTTACTACGGCCACGCCATGCAGGGCATGATGGGTTCCTACCTGGAAAAAAATATCCAGGCCTTCATCGACATCCAGAACAAGCTGGCGGAAAACTCGAAGGGCTTATACGAAGGCAAGCCGTTCAGCCCCGAAATGTGGACCCAGTTCATGAACGTACAGGCGCCGATGATGCAAGGCATGATGACCAATTACATCGACCAGAGCAAAAATCTGTTCATCCAGATGCAGGAGCAGATGCAAAATCAGACCAAGCACATGTTCGGCACCTTCCCATTTCCGCCTATGGACAAGGGAAAATAGCCTGCCACGGGCTGGCGCCACCAGCAGCAGCCGAGCATCGCGGCAGCCATCGACGGCAAGGGAACGGGTACAGCGGGTACAATAGCGGCTTCGCTTTTGTGCCCCTTTTTTATGCCTAACGCTTCCCAAACCGCACCCAAAGTAGGCTTCGTTTCACTCGGCTGTCCCAAGGCACTGGTCGATTCCGAGCAGATCCTGACCCAGCTGCGCGCGGAAGGCTACGAAACCGCCAGTTCCTATGACGGCGCCGACCTGGTGATCGTCAATACCTGCGGCTTCATCGATGCCGCCGTGCAGGAATCGCTGGACGCGATCGGCGAGGCGCTGCACGAGAACGGCAAGGTGATCGTCACCGGCTGCCTTGGCGCCAAGCGGGACGCCGACGGCAACGACATCATCCATAAGGTGCACCCGAAGGTGCTGGCGGTGACCGGGC
>DATJCV010000018.1:0-10104 GCA_035497775.1 Burkholderiaceae bacterium
GTTCGGGTTTGCCGTTCCCGCGCAGGCGGGAATGCATGCATTCCCTCTAGTGGCGTTCTTGGCTTATTGATTGCATTGCTACTGCGTGGTGACTAGCCGGGGGTAGCCCGGCGGCTACTTACTTTCTTTGTCTCGCCAAAGAAAGTAAGCAAAGAAAAGCGACCGCAAGCCGCTGCCCTTCGGGTTCCCGCCGCTGCACCGCCAAAATCGGGAAACGAAACCAACTCGCTACGCTCAGACATGTTTCGTTTCTGATCCGATTTCGGCGCCGCAGCAGCGGCAGCGTCCCAAGCGGATTTCACATCAACATCAAAAACCACGGCAACTGCAACTTCACATCACTTTCAGCCTGTCATCCCTTTTCATACACCCACTGCAGCAGCGCATCCTGCGCCTTCTGCCCCTGCGCTGCGTTCGGATGGTTGATGAAGCAGACCACCGCATAGCGCTTGCCGGATGCCGCCAGCACATAGCCGGCCACCGCCCGCACATCCTTTAACGCCCCGGTCTTGATATGGGCGTTGCCGGCCACGGTCTGCGCCGCCAAGCGGCGGCGCATGGTGCCGTCGTAGCCGACCAGCGGCATCGAGGAAATGAATTCCGGCATCAGCGGCGACTGGTAGGCCGCCGCCAGCATGCGGCCCATCGTCAGCGGCGCGATGCGTTCGCTGCGCGACAGGCCGGAACCGTTGTCGATCACCAGCTCATTGGCCTCGATGCCTTTGTTGGCCAGCCAGGTCTTGACTGCACGCGCGCCGCGTTCCGGGGTGGCCGGCAGCTTCAGGATATCGGCCGCAAGGCTCAGCAGCAGCTGGCGCGCCATCACGTTGTTGCTGTACTTGTTGATGTCGCGGATCACTTCCGGCAAGGCGACCGATTCCCACGTTCCGACCAGGCGCGCGCCGGCCGGCACCAGCCCGCTTTTGACTTCGCCCTTGAAGCTGCCGCCAAGTTCGGTCCAGAGCTGGCGGAATACCGCACCGAAATACTGGGTCGCACTGATGCGGTATGGATTCAGGTACCAGGTCTTGTCGCCGCAGGAAGCCGGATAGCTGCCGCCAAAGCTGGCGCCGTCGACTTCCACCGTTGCTTGCAGCCGGGCGCGCCAGTCGTCGCAGGCGCCGGTCGCCAGCTTCGGCGCCGCAATCGAGTAGCCAGCCAGCGGCGGTTCGACCGCGACCCGCACCGACCCGCTCGCGGCGTCCGGCATGAAGCGAAAGCCGAAGGTCTTGTAGTTCAGCAACAAGGCATCGGGGCCGACGTTGTATGGCTTGGACGGCTCGTCGTCAAATGCGCCGACATCGTGAAAGCCGTCTTCGAACGCGCTGCGGTCCAGCACCAGGTTGCCGCGGATTTCGCGGATGCCGGCGGCACGGATCTGGCGCAGGAACAGCCAGAATTTTTCGCTGACCAGCTTGGGGTCGCCGCCACCCTTGAGGATCAGGTCGCCCTGCAGCACGTCGCCATTCTGGCTGCCGTCCGCATAGGCTTCGGTTTTCCAGGTGAAGGTGGGACCGAGCAATTCCAGCGCGGCGTCCGTCGTCACCAGTTTCATGGTCGACGCCGGAACAAACGCCTGGCCGGCATTCGCCGCGGCCAGCACGGTGCCGCGTGCGCCGGTTTCCTGCACGTAGACGCCGATCGCATCCGGCCCGATGCCGGCCGCCTGCAGCGCGCGCGTGACCGCCGGCGGCAATTCATTGGCGCTTCGTGCCGGGCTTGCTACACTGGCGCAGAGCAGAAATAACAATGCGGCGGTTTGGAGTATGTTCGGAATGTGCATGGTATCGACGAATAAAATCTGCGCTGCATTATCCCATGCGACAGGAGCCGCCCCTTGATGAAACCGCCGCCCACCGCGCCCGCGAACACCCCGGATCCCAGCGAGCTGCTGGCACTCGACAACCAGTTGTGCTTCGCGCTGTATTCAGCATCGCTGGCGATGACCAAAACCTACAAGCCGCTGCTCGACAAGCTGGGCCTGACCTATCCGCAATACCTGGTGATGCTGGTGTTGTGGGAGCGCGACGATATGCTGGTGAAGGAAATCGGCGAACGCCTGTTCCTCGATTCCGGCACCCTGACGCCGCTGCTGAAGCGGCTGCAGGGCGCGGCGCTGATCGTGCGCACCCGCGATCAGGCCGACGAACGCCAAGTGCGCATCACGCTCAGCGCCAAAGGCAAAGCGCTGCGGCAACAGGCGCGCGACATCCCGCTGCAGGTTTTGTGCGCCAGCGGCCAGTCGCCCGCCGCGCTGCGCGATCTGCGACGCCAGTTGTCGCGCGTGCGCAACCAGTTGGTACAGAACCAGGATTGATGCTGCGCCGCCGGCGCGGCGTCAGGCTTGCTGCGGCACCAGCACTTCGCCGAAAAAGCCGAGCTGCAGGCTGGCCGCCACCCGCCGCGCCATGTGGATGAATTGCTCGGCATCGTCCGCCAGGAACAGTTCGTTCGCGGTCTGTTCGAACAAACCGAGCCAGCGTTCGAAATGCTCCGGTTCGATATCTTCCAGCGCCATGTGGGTGCCGTAAACATTGCCGCGAAAGTCGCGCGTACCCAGCACCACGGTCGACCAGAATTCGGTCAGCTTGTCCAGATGCGGCCCCCAGTCATTGCCCAGGGCCAGATAAAAAACCGGTCCCAGCAAATCGTCGTCGCGCACCTTGCCGTAAAACTGGTCGACCAGGTCGCGCACGCCGGCGCGCGTAATTTCTTGATGCTTCATCGTCGCTCCGCTTAAAAATTGAAACAAATCCCTTGCCTTGCCGACCTCAAGCCAGCGGCCGGCCGGAGTGGCGGCGCAACTGCCGCCACACCCACAGCACCGGCAGCGCCACCGACAGCAGCACCAGCCCCTGTCCCGCCAGCACCTGGTCGTCCAGCAGATAAAAATTGCACAGCCGGGTCGCATTGTCCTGGTACAGCAGGCCGGCGATCGCCATCATCCAGGCGATATTGCCAAGAAAAAACAATTGAATCACCCGGTTGGCGCGCGCCAGGCAATCCTTGGCAATCAGGCCGCCGGCGAACAGCGAGGCGAACTTGGCCGCCTCGGCGCCCGGCGCCAGCAACACATGGTCGATCGCTTTCGGGATCATCCAGTACGCCAGCAAGAAGCTGATCAGCAACAAGCCCGGCAAGCCATGTTCGTCATATTGGCGCAAGCGCCGCAAGCCCGCCGCCGGATGGCCGGCGCCAGCCATGGCGGCCGCGGCCAGCGCGCCGGACAAAAAAATCGCCGGCATCTGCACCAGCATGTGCGACGCCATCGAGCTCTCCAGAGCGTGCCGGCCGAGCGTGGCGCCCGCCAGCAGCAGCATGCCGCCAGCCAGAAATAGCGCGCGGCGCGTGCCCCACGCTGCCGGATGCGCCGCCATCATGAATGCCCGTCCGCCGATGCCGGCCCCGCCAGCCTGCTGCGGGACGCCGCCAGCGCATAGTGAAGCGCCGCCTGTGGCGCATCGTAATCGACGATTTGTGCCAGCAAGCCATCCGCGTCGACGATATGGAAGGCGGCGTTATGCTCGAATTCACCCAGCGCTGCCGGCACCACGACAATCCCAAACGCGGCCAGCAACGCCCGGCGCTGCTGGCCGTCGGGCACCGCGGCAAACTGCCAGACCTCTGGCTGCGCCTGCATCTGGCGGGCATACGCGGCCAGTTGCGCGGCTTGATCGGCAGGATCAAAACTGATACTGAGCAGGCGCACACGGTGTGCCATGCCGCTGGCTTGCAACTCGCGCTGCAACTGCTGGAACTCGCCGCCCATCACCGAACAGATGGTATTGCAGCGGGTGTAGATGAAATTGACGATGGTGACCCGGCCATCGCTGCGCAGCGCTTGCGCCAATGTCCGCGGCTCGCCGGAGGCGAACTCGATGGTGACCGGCGGCAGCGGCCGCGGCTGGCGCGCGATGGCCAGCCGGCGCGCGGCTTCGGTGGTCAGCGCCTGAAAACCGTCGGTGCCCTGGTAGATGGCGCCAAAGCCGGCGGCCAGCACCAGCAAGAGCGCAACGATGGTCTTCATGCGGCGCCTTGCACCTCTACTGCAACGAGTTCAGATCGGCGTCGCCATTCCATGGTGCTGCCTGGGCTGCGCTGGCGGCACGCGCGGCCTTCACCGTCGCCTCTTCCACCTTGCCGGCGCTGTTGCCGAAATTGCTGCGCACGTGTGTCAGCACCGCCGCAATCTCCGCATCGGAGAGCTTGTCCTTGAAGGCCGGCATGGCGCCATTGTAGGTCTTGCCAGCCACGGTCAGGCTACCGGTAATGCCGTGCAGCAGGATTTTTGCCGCCGCCTCGTCCTTGCCATTGACCCATTCCGATTGCGCCAGCGGCGGAAAGACTCCGGGCAGGCCGAGCCCGGTGGCCTGGTGGCAAGCCACGCACTGCGCTGCATAAATTTGCGCGCCGTCGACCGCAGCACCAGCCACGGCGGTGCGCGCCATCAGGTCGGCCGTGGTGCGGCTGTCGCCCAGCGCCGGATCGTCGCCGGGATGGGATAGAAGGATGTAGCCAACGGCCCATAAAAACATCCCGGCGACGATCGCGATCACGAGCTTTGGCACCGGCCGGTAGGATTCATACGGTTCCGGCATTTCGCGCTTTTGCGCATCCAGTTGTTCCAGGTCTTGCGGCATGCTTGTCTCTCCGAGCGGGGTGGTGCGGCGCGCCGCTGGCCAGCGCCGCATGAATAGCGCCTACTTGGCGGCGGCCGGCGCCGCAATAATCGGATAGGTATGGTCCAGTCCCAGCAGGTAGGTCACCAGATCCTGCACCTCCGGCTTGGCAACCACCACCTTGCCCGGCGGCGCATAGCCGGGCGGCAGGTTCACCACCCGGTCGCCCTGCTCGGCCTTGTCCTTGACATCAAACAGGTACGGATAGGACGGCATGATGCTGCCCGGCGTATAGGCGCGCGGCTGGTACAGGTGACCGAGCTGCCAATCGGCGCTGGGCTGGCGCGCGCCGATGTTGAACAGGTCGGGCCCGGTGCGCATGGTGCCCAGCAGATGCGGCTGGTCGTAGTAGTAATCAGCCGCCACCGAGACCCGGCCCCAGCCGCGCTGCGCATCGGGCGCCTGCGCGGTATCGCGCGGCTGCTGCGAGTGGCAATACAGGCAGCCGTTCTTGATGTACTGATCGCGCCCGCGCAACTGCGCCGAGGTGTACGGCTTCAGGCCGGCGGCTGGCTTCAGGTCGGACAGCTGCAGATAGGGAATCACCACCAGCGCCGAAGTTGCCAGCGCCAGCGTGACCATGGCGCCGCTCAATAACTTGACCTCGTTTTCCATGATCAGGCTCCCACCGGAACGGCCAAGGGAGCGGCCGGTTTTTTATGGAACAGCGCCGCGCCGATGCGCTGCGGCCCGTGGCGAAACGCCATCGCAATAAAGTGGAAGGCAAATACCAGGTGACCAAGCGTCATGATCGCGCCGCCGATGGACCGCGCTTTCAGATAGGGGATGGTGACATGGACCGAATCCATGAACGGCTTGCTGGCATCCAGCATCGCCAGGCCTTGCAGCCAGCCGCCGATCGACAAGCCGATGAAATAAATCGCAAAGCCACCCACCACCAGCCAGAAATGCAGTGCGATCAGCTTCGGATACGGCCATTCCCACGCCATCACGCGCGGCATGATGAAGTACACCGCGCCGAACATCACCATCGAGACAAAACCGTACAGGCCAAGATGCGCATGGGCCACGGTGAAATGGGTGAAGTGGGCCACGGTACTGACGCTGCGCAGCGCCTCGAACGAACCTTCGAGCGAACTGAGCGTGTACATCATGCCGCCCAGCACGATGAAGCGCAGCGTCGGCGAATAGATCAGCGTCTTGAAATGGCCACGCATGGTCAGGTGCTGGTTGACTGAAAACGCCAGCACCGGCACGATCATCATCATGCTTTGCACGATCGATAGCGTGATCAGCCAGCCCGGCACCGGGCCGCCGACCAGGTGGTGGCCGCCGACCTGGCCATAGAAGAAAGCCAGTGCCCAGAAACCGAGCAGCGACAGGTTGTAGGACTGGATCGGGCGGCCGATGATCTTCGGCAGGAAGTAATATACGGTGGCCAGCGACATCGGGGTATAGAACAGGCCCAGCACGTTGTGGCCAAACCACCAATTCATGGCGGCCTGCTCGACGCCGAAATGCACGCCGGGAAGCTTGGCGATCAGGTACAGCGTCGGGAACCAGAACAGCGCCGCACCCATGTACCAGATCGACACGTACAGGTGCTTGACGCGCCGGTTGGCGAGCGTGAACACCAGCGGCAAGCCCACCAGCGCGCCGCCCATCACCAGCAGGATGCTGACCTGCCACGGAATTTCCAGCCACTCCATGCCGTCGTTCAAGCCGACCGCGATGCATCCCAAGCCGGCGATCAGCCCGGCGTTCCACAGCATCACGCCGAGAATTGCGAAGCGGGCGCCGACCAGCGCCGTCTTCAGCAGGCGCGGCAGGACCCAGATGGCGACGCCGAAGGTGGCCATTGGCGCCCAGCCATAGGCGACGATATTCAAGTGAATCGTGCGGATGCGGCCGAAGGTAAGCCAGGCGTACTGAGTGAGAAAATCCGGCTCATGCAGCTTGATCGAACTGATCAAGCCGGCCGACGAGGCCAGCACCAGCCACACGATCGCGCAGGACAGGAAGACGAAGGCGACGAATGCGGTCGACCGGTCGGCTTCGACCCGGTCCTTCAGCTGCTGTGCCAGCACGGCGGCATCCACCGGCGCTTGCTCCGGCCGCGGCGCCGCATCCACCATGCGCTGCAAGCCGGAACGCTGCGCTGCGGTGGCAGCCGGCTCCTCCACCATGCCGATCTCGCCATCCGAAAAAATCACCTTGGCAGCTTCCGGATTCTCGTCAAACAGCTTCTTGCGCAGCGACCAGATAAAGACGAACAGGCCGGTAACCGACAGGACGAAGGAAAACAACAGGATAGTGATGGTATCCATAGGATCTCAGCAATCAGTTCCAAAACGATCGGGGCGTGGGCGCCGCGAAGCCGCAGCAAGCGCGCCGCTATAAAAGCCGCCGGCATGAAGTCACAAAGACCTCAATCCGGCACACCACTTTCGGCAGCTAGCCGTCGCGGCCGTCGATGCGGGTTTGCAGCAGATACGGCCCGTAGACCGCCAGATACAGCAGGAAGGCAGCGCTCCAGCAAACGGTGGAGGCCAGCAGCGCATGCTCGCGCCACTGCGCCGGCGCCAGCGCAGCGCACAGGCGCGTCACGGCGCCCAGCTGGATCAGCACATACATCGTGGTTTCGGCGGTTCCGGCGCGCAGCGGACGACCGGTATGACCGAGCGCGGTGCGCGTGACCATGCCGATAATCATGCCCGCCATCGCGCCCACCGTGAACGCATGAAACGCGGCGCTCACCGGAGTCATGCCCAGAGCTGCCAGCGCCAGCAGGAAAAAGCCGACCGCGATCCAGGCATACGACAGATGCAAAATCCACAGTAACGGCACGCGCCAGGTGCGCCACGGCTTCCAGAACAGCAGGCGGATCGACAGCGAAACGCCGGTAGCTGCCGCCAGCGCCGCCATCAGCGCCGGCGGCAGTCCCAGCAGCCACGACGCGGTGCAGATCACGACCAGCGCGACGCTGATGCGATCGCGCTTGGCATGGATGAGCGGGATCACCGCGGGCAAGGTATTTTTGGTGAAAGTGGGAATCACGCGCGCACCGATGATGGATACCAGCAGCACGATGATCAGGATCGCGCCCTCTACCGGCAGCGTCGGCACCAGGCTAATTACACCCAGAACGGCGCAGTGATACAACAAATTAGTGGCAGTCAGCAAGGCCAGCAGCAGGATCAGAAACAGATTGCGCCGGTTGTTGGCGCGCCGCAGCACCAGATATAAGGGCAGCGCCGCCACCGGGATGAACAGGCCGTCGATCACCGCGGCAGTCAGTGGATCGGTCAACAGCATGGCGATGCGACCGGCGATCCAGAGCACTCCCAGCAGGGCCAGTGGCGTCCCGCGCGCCGTCGGCAGGCCGGTCCACGCGCGCACTGCGGTATACAAGAAGCCGATCACGATGGCCAGCGCGAAACCGAACACCATTTCGTGCATGTGCCAATACAAGCCGACGTTTGGCAAGCCCGGCAACCAGCCATAATAGCGGGCGATCCAGAGCGGAATGCCCAATGCAGCAACCGATACCCCCAGCAAGTAGAACGGCCGAAATCCCAGGCGCAGCAAGGGATATCCAGGCGGCAACGGCTGACTGCCCTCAACGGGGACCGAAGTACTGATGGACGACATGGGAAATTCCGTTTTAAAGATATATGTGAGATGCTACAATTGCCAGATAAAGAAAGCAAGACCAAAATATCCACCAGCTACAACGGTTAAAATGCCATGGCGCAACTAGGAACAACCACGCAATGCGACTGACCACCTACACCGACTACACTTTGCGCGTCCTGATGTACCTGGGATTGCATCAGGAACGTTCGGCCACGATTCGAGAAATTGCCGATGCGTATGGCATTTCCAAAAACCATCTGATGAAGGTGGTACACCACCTCGGCATGGCCGGCCTGGTGGATACCGTGCGCGGACGCAATGGCGGCCTCAAACTCAAGATGCGCCCCGAAGAAATCAATCTGGGTGCAGTGATTCGCGGTAGCGAACCGGATTTTTTCATTGCCGAATGCTTCGACACGGAGCACAACCTGTGCGTGCTGTCACCGAACTGCGCACTTCAAGGCGTATTGCACAGTGCCACCAATGCTTTTCTCGAGGTGCTGGATCGCAATACGCTGGCCGGTTTGCTCCAGCGCACCGGTCCGATGCCCCCTGCAGGTCAGATAAAGTCTGCACCAGTCCGCTTGCGCCGCGCCCGCAAACAGTTACCAGCTCGACCAGCCTCAACGCCAGAAGCTGGCTGAAGCCACGCGAATCCCTCTCGAATACAGCGCAGTTAAGTCATCATATAATAAATTGTACGCAATTTAATTATGTGATACCTTAATGCCGATGCTATCGGAAACAGCACGATTGCCGCCCCAGATCATCCACCGGAGAATTCTATGCAAGTCTTGTACACCACCAGTGCCACCGCCAGTGGCGGCCGTGACGGCCGCGCAGTATCCGCTGACCGGCAGCTTGAAGTCCAACTGGCTACACCTGAAGAATTGGGAGGCGCCGGCGGTGCCGGCACCAATCCGGAGCAATTGTTCGCCGCCGGTTATGCAGCCTGCTTTCTGTCCGCGCTGAAACTAGTTGCCGGCAAGAGCGGGACCGCGCTGCCGGCCAATACGACGGTGACCGGCGAAGTCGGCATTGGCCCGAATGATCGCGGCGGCTTCGGGCTGGCGGTCAGCTTGCGGGTGGCAGCTCCCGACATGGAACGCGCTCGCGCCGAAGCGCTGATCGCCAAGGCGCATGAAGTCTGTCCGTATTCGAATGCGACACGCGGCAACATCGATGTGAAGCTGGCACTGGCTTGAAGATGCAGCGGCTGGCCTGCCTGCGGCGTGCCAGCCCATTCTCTTCCCCGTAACTTTTTGACCGGTTGCCGGGCCATTTGCCGGCAGTCATTCTGCGGGCAAATCAAACTGTTCCGCAGCACACTTCGCTATTTGACAGTGCCCGGCACGCTCGTTACCCTTGACCTTCGAGCCACTGTCAAATTCCCCCTCATGATCCCGTTCCTTGCCGCACCCGAGTTGCGGACCGCCCTGCCTTATCCGGCATTGATCGAAGCGCTGCGCGACGCCTTCCGCAGCAACATGCAAGCGCCGACGCGCCACGTGCATTCCCTGGCGTCAGCCGATTCGAGCTCCCAGTCCGACAGCACCGTATTGCTGCTGATGCCGGCTTGGCAACCTGCTGAAAAAATGGGCGTGAAGCTGGTCACTGTTGCCCCCGGCAATGCCGCCCAGGGCTTGCCGACCGTGCATTCGGTATTCATCCTGTTCGACGCCGCCAGCGGCGCGCCGCTGGCCTTGCTGGATGGCGAGGAGCTCACCTTGCGCCGCACCGCAGCAGCGTCGGCGCTGGCCTCGGGCTATCTGTCACGCGCCGATAGCCGCACGCTGCTGCTGGTCGGCAACGGCCAATTGGCGCCCTA
>DATJCV010000019.1:0-2970 GCA_035497775.1 Burkholderiaceae bacterium
CCGGAGTTTTTGCAGGAATTTGCCGCTCCCGGCAGCGCGGTTGCCGACGGCCGTCTGCAGCGCGGCGAGGCGACGCTGTTTCCCAACCTGTTTCCGTACGACGATATTTCCGCGGTCGCGGTGATGTCGCAGCCGCATTACCTATCGGCGCCGTTGCCGGCTACCGTGATAGCCGATACCGTCAAGCTGGCGCGCGACTTCTTTGCCCATTGCCTGCGCTGCAACCTGGCAGACGCCGAGAGTTATGGCTTGCTGAACTGGAATTATCTGCCGGCCGCGGGCGGCTCGCAAATGCATCCGCACATGCAGGTCGCCCTGACCGCCCATCCCGGCAACCGACTGGCGCGCGAACTGGCGGCGGAGAGCGCGTATCAGCAACGCCACGGGCGCACCTACGCGGCCGATCTGCTGACCGCCGAACGTGACGGCCCACGCTGGCTGGTGGCCGATGCGGCCGCCGCCTGGCTGGTGCCGTACGCGCCGACCGGGGTGATGGGCGACGCCTTGGCGCTGTTTCCCGGCAAGAGCCGGCTGACCGATCTGTCGGATGCCGATATCGATGCCTTCGCGGCGTCGCTGGTCAAGATCGTGGCTGCCTTCCGTGCGCAAGGCCTGGCCAGCTTCAACCTGACTTTTTTCCCCGACCATGCCGGCAACGACAGCGGCCGCCACTGGCTGTCGGCGCGTCTGCTGCCGCGCCTGTACTTGAACAACATGCTGCATGTGACCGACGCCTCATACCTGCAACTCTTGCTGCAGGAAGCCTTTTGCATGCGGCATCCGGAGGCGACCGCTGCGCAATTGCGGCAACATGGCATCACAGCTGCCTGAACCAACCATACGGAGCAACCCCATGACGCAACATCGGATCGCCGTGCTGGCCGGCGACGGTATCGGCAAGGAAGTCATGCCCGAAGGCCTGCGCGTGCTGGAAGCGGTCGCCAGCCGCTACGGCATCGACCTCGCCTTCGATCATTTTGATTTCGCCAATTGTGATTATTTCGCCCGGCATGGGCAAATGATGCCCGATGACTGGAAGGACCAGATCGGCGGCCATGACGCTATCTTCTTCGGTGCGGTCGGCTGGCCGGCGATCGTGCCGGACCATGTGTCGCTGTGGGGCTCGCTGCTCAAATTCCGACGCGAATTCGACCAGTACGTCAATTTGCGACCGTGCCGCCTGATGCCCGGCATCCCCTCGCCGCTGGCCGGCCGCAAGCCCGGCGATATCGATTTTTACGTGGTGCGCGAAAACACCGAAGGCGAGTACTCCTCGGTCGGCGGCCGCATGTATGAAGGCACCGAGCGCGAAGTGGTGTTCCAGGAAAGCGTGTTCTCGCGCCACGGCGTCGATCGTATTTTGAAATTCGCTTTCGAGCTGGCACAGCGCCGCCCGAAAAAACATCTGACGTCGGCCACCAAGTCGAACGGCATTGCGATCACGATGCCGTACTGGGATGAGCGTGTTGTTGACATGGCGCAATCCTATCCGGACGTAAAGTGGGATAAATACCATATCGACATTTTGAGTGCCCAGTTCGTATTGCATCCGGACTGGTTCGACGTGGTAGTGGCATCCAATTTGTTCGGCGACATCCTGTCCGATCTGGGCCCGGCCTGTACCGGCACCATCGCGATCGCGCCGTCCGCCAACATCAATCCGGAGCGGCGCCATCCATCGCTATTCGAGCCGGTGCATGGTTCGGCACCGGATATTGCGGGCAAGGGCGTGGCCGATCCGATCGGCCAGATCTGGTGCGGCGCGATGATGCTGGAGCACCTTGGCCACGCCGCCGCCGCCGCCGCCGTGGTGGGTGCGATCGAAATGGTACTGGCGGCCGGCCCGCGGCATGCGCCGTTTACGCCGGATATCGGCGGCACGGCCGGAACTGCGGATCTGGGCCGCGCAATTGCCGCCGCAGTCGCATGACAGGGTGGAGTGCCGTTGGGTGTGGTTTTTGAATAGAAAGCTGTTTAAATAGTTGTCCTAACTACTTAATTCTCTTGCGGATATTCAATCTTTTGCTACACTCCAATACGTTTATCGTACGCAAGAATCGGGAGAATGCAGATGTTCAAATCCGCGCTGGTGGCGCTGTTTTCGCTAATATTTATTATTCAATTCCCGGTTCAGGCGAAAACAACGGCAAGCTCGAGCACCGATGCGGAACGATCGAACGTCAAGAAAGCCACCAAAACGAAGGCAGGCAAACGCCGTGCCGCTGCCAAAACCGGAGGTTCGCTGGATCGGCGCGAAAAGCTGGTTCGGAAAGTGGTGACGGTACAGGGCAAGCAAAAGGTGACCTATCAGCGGGTGGCTGCCAAGCCGGTGCTGCCAGCCGTGCCGCCGGTGTTATCCGCCGGCGATCTGGCCGGCCTGAACCTGACGCAAGACCCATTGGAACTGAAATCGAGCGTCGCGCTGGTCATCGACCCAGTCGATTCCAAAGTATTGTTTGAAAAAAATTCCGCAGTTCCCTTGCCAATCGCTTCGCTGACCAAGCTGATGACCAGTCTGATCGTGGTCGAGGCCAGGCAGGACATGAATGAGCTGCTGGAAATTACCGAGGCTGACGTCGACCGCGAAAAAAATACCCATTCGCGCTTGCGAGTGGGCATGCACATGACGCGCGCCGACTTGCTGCATATCGCCCTGATGAGTTCTGAAAACCGGGCCGCGTCGGCTCTCGGCCGCAATTATCCGGGTGGCCTGCCGGTGTTTGTTGCGGCGATGAATGCCAAAGCCAAGGAGCTCGGCATGAGCGAGACCCGCTATGTCGAACCGACTGGGCTGTCAAGCCACAATGTCGCCAGTGCGCGCGATCTGGTGAAGTTGGTGTTGGCGGCCGGCCAGCATCCGTTGATCCGCCAGTATTCGACCGATGAAAAATATATGGTCGACAGCGGTGGCCGTACGCTGGCCTACGCCAATTCAAATCGACTGGTGGCCAATCCCGACTGGGATATCGG
>DATJCV010000020.1:0-5974 GCA_035497775.1 Burkholderiaceae bacterium
CTATTCGCTGGTGCGCAAGATCCTGGCGGTGGCCAAGCCCGACCTGAATGCCGATTTCCACGGCCGGCCGCTGGCCGACGTCCTGATGGAGCCGACCCGCATCTACGTCAAGCCGCTGCTGGCGCTGATGGCGGCGATGGAGGTCAAGGGCATGGTGCACATCACCGGCGGCGGCCTGCTGGAAAACATCCCGCGCGTGCTGCAGGATCATTTGACTGCCGAATTGCGGCGCGACGGCTGGAACATGCCGCCGCTGTTCGGCTGGTTGCAGCAGCACGGCGGCGTCGCGGATAACGAGATGCATCGCGTCTTCAATTGCGGCATTGGGATGGCGGTGATCGTGTCCGAGCAGAATGCGGAGGCGGCGATTGCGCAGCTGACGGCGGCGGGTGAGCAGGTCAGCCGGATTGGTGTGATTCGTCAGCGTGCCGAGGGTGAGGCGCAGACCGTTGTGGTTTGAAGTTTATATACTCCCAATGACGCTGGCTAATTCCTGGCGCAAATTCTGTTAAATTTCCGCATACTCCATATGTTGTCGTTCCTGCGGGTTTAGGCGGGAACCCAATGGCGTTCGTCGCTTATGAATATTGGTGCTACTCCGTGGTGAGTAGCCGGGGGTAGCCCGGCAGCTACTTACTTTCTTTGTCTCGCCAAAGAAAGTAAGCAAAGAAAGGCGACCGCAAGACGCTGGCCTGCGGCTTCCCGTTTGTGCGCAGCAAAAAATGGGAAATGAAACCAACTCGCTGCGCTTAGACATGTTTCATTTCTGATCCATTTTCTGCAACGCACAAACGGCAGCGTCCCAAGCGGAATCCACGTCAACATCAAAAACCACGGCAACGTCAAAAATCCCGAAAGTAACGATTACGGCACGCGGAGATGATCCACCAGCGCCAGCGTGCGCGCATCCGGCGGAGGCGTCAGCAAGCTGACCACGATCAGCGCCAGCATGCCGGCCGGTACGCCGAAGATGCCGGCCGAGATGGGCGCGATATGGAACCACTGCGCCTGGGCCGTGCCACCCAGCGCCGGCAGCGTGTGCAGCATGTAATACACGCACACGCCAAAACCGACCACGATGGCGGCCAGCGCGCCTTGCTGATTGGCGCGTTTCCAGAAGGCGCCCAGCACCAATGCCGGAAACAACGCCGAGGCGCCCAGTGAAAAGGCGGCGCCGACCAGCGACAAAATGTCGGCCGGCTTCAACGATGCCACGTAGGCCGCCAGCAGTGCCATCACCAGCAGCAGCAGCTTGGAAATCGTCACCCGCTTCTGGGTCGAGGTGGCCGGGTTCAGGATCTTGTAGTAGATGTCGTTCGACAGTGTGTTGGAAATCGTCATCAGCAGGCTGTCGGCGGTGGACAGCGCCGCCGCCAAGCCACCGGCCGCGATCAGGCCGGAAATCACGTAGGGCAGGCCGGCGATTTCCGGCGTCGCCAGCACCACGATGTCGCCATCCAGCACGATCTCCGCCAATTGCACGATGCCATCGTGGTTGATGTCGGTAATGCTTACCAGCGGGTTGAGCTTGTCGATCCCGGCCCAGTATGAGACCCACGGCGGCAACTGCGAAAATTCGGTGCCGACCAGCGAGGTATAGATATCGAACTTGACCAGCACCGCCAGTGCCGGGATCGTGATGTACATCAGGCTGATGAAGAACAGCGTCCAGGCCACCGAGCTGCGCGCCTGCGCCACCGACGGCGTGGTGTAGTAGCGGCCCAGGATATGCGGCAGCGCTGCGGTGCCCAGCATCAGGCAAAACACCAGTGCCAGGAAATTGTTGCGCTTGATGTCGGATGCTTCCCGGTCCTTGCCGGGAAACGGCGCCGCGTGCGGCGGCGCCGGTTCGGCCCGCACCAGGTTGGCGGCTTTGGCCTCGATCCAGGCCCGCTCGGCATCGGTCGCGGTCTTCGGATAAGCCGCCAGCTCGCGGCCAGCCGCCTTGATCTGGATCAGCGAGGCATCGTTGCTGCGCAGGCGTTCGATCTTGCGCTGCGCCGCGGCCAGCCCGTCCTGCCAGGATTGCGGCAGATTTTTCAGCCTGCTGTCGTAGTCGTCGGCGCGCTGGCGGAACACCGCGCGCACTTGCTGCTCGGCGGGGTCGGTGGCCAGTATCTGCTCGCGCTCGGCCAGCTTGGCCGAGGCGGTGCCGTAGGCGACTTGCGGAATCGGCACGCCGGTATGCTTGGCCGACAGCCAGATCACCGGGATCAGGTAGGCAATCAACAGTACGATGTATTGCGCGACCTGGGTCCAGGTCACCGCGCGCATGCCGCCCAGGAACGAGCACACCAGGATGCTGGCCAGGCCGAGGAAGATGCCGACCGAAAAATCGACGCCGGTGAAGCGCGAGGTGATCAAGCCGACGCCATAGATCTGCGCCACTACGTAGGTAAACGACACGATCACGGTCGCTATCACCGCGAAAATCCGCACCAGGTTGCCGTCGTAGCGGCCGCGGTAGCGCGCCGCCAGGAAATCCGGAATCGTGTATTGGCCGAACTTGCGCAAATAGGGCGCGATGAACAGTGCGACCAGGCAATAGCCGCCGGTCCAGCCCATGATGAAAGCCAGGCCGTCGAAGCCGAGCAGGTACAGGCCGCCGGCCAGGCTGATGAAGCTGGCGGCGGAAATCCAGTCGGCGGCGGTCGCCATGCCGTTGAAGAACGCTGGCACGCGCCGTCCGGCAACGTAGTATTCGGTGATGTCGGAAGTGCGGCTCATGACGCCGATGCCGGCATACAGGACGATGGTGGCGAACATGAACAGATAGCCAATCCAGGTGCGCGGGAAACCTTCCCGTTCCAGGATCGCCAGCACCAGCAGCAGCAGGATGAAGCCCAGCGTATACCAGGCGTAATAGCGCTTGAGCCTGCCGAAAAAGGCTCTATTTTCCATCGCCACGGGCCTCCAGCATGCGATCGAGACGGCGCATCTGCCAGGCGTACCCGGTCACCAGCGCCAGATACAGCAGGGTCACGCCTTGCGCCGCCAGGTAGAACGACAGGGTCCAGCCGAAGAACTCGATCTGCGCCAGTTCGCGCGCGAAAAAGACCGTGCCAAAAGTCAGCGCAAACCAGGTCAGCGCCAGCCATAGCGTCAGACGCCGGGTGCGGCGCCAGTGTGCGGCGCGGCCTTGGGCCTGTCGGTCGGCAGCGGAGGCGGGGGAAGGGGTGTGCATGTCAGCCGATATCTTCCAGCAGGGTCGCCGCCTGCTGCAAGGGCAGGGTCACGCGCACCAGGCAGCCCGGGAATTTCGGGTCGTGGCAGTGCGGATTGCTGAAAATATCCACTTCCGCCTGATGCTGCTGGGCGATTTCGCGCACGATCGCCAGTCCCAAGCCGCTGCCCTCGGTATTGCTTCCCAGGATCCGATAAAAGCGCTCGAACACGTGGCTGCGTTCCGCCGCAGGAATGCCGACGCCGGTGTCCTCGATCTCCAGCATCGCGCGCCGCGCCTCGTCGTCGCTGCGCACCCGCACGGTGACGCTGCCGGCGGCGGCGGAATAACGGAGCGCGTTGTCGATCAGATTGTTCAGCAGTTCGCGCAGCATGATCGGGTTGGCCGCGACGATCACCGCATGCCCGGGCTGCTCGAAGCCAAGGTCGATGCCTTGTGCCAGCGACACCTGCACCCATTCCTGCACCACGCCGCGCGACAGCTCCGACAATTCGGTCAGCACCATTGGCTGCGCCTGTGGCGACGGATTTTCAGCGCGCGCCAGTGCCAGCAGCTGGTTGACCAGGCGGGTGGCCGATTGCGAGCTTTTCGACAGCTGTTCCAGAGAACGGTGGATTTCTTCCTGGCTGGTCTGGCGCAAGGCCAATTCGGATTGCATGCGCATGCCGGCCAGCGGCGTTTTCATCTGGTGCGCGGCATCCGCGATGAAGCGCTTTTGCAGCTGGATGGTTTGCGACAGCCGCTCCAGCATCTCGTTCAGCGAACGCACCAGCGGCGAGATTTCTTCCGGCACCTGGCCCGATTCAATCGGGCTCAAATCGTCCGGTCGCCGGGCACGGATGCGCCGCTGCAATTCGGCCAGCGGCGACAAGCCGCGCGACAGCGCAAACCAGACCAGCGCCAGCGCGATCGGCAAGATCACGAATTCGGGCAGGATCACGCCCTTGATGATCTGGTTCGATAGTTGCGCCCGCTTGTCCAGCGTCTCGCTGACCTGTACCAGCGCGCGCCGCGGTTCGTTCTCGAGCGGCCCGTTGTCGGCGCCGGGCGGGCGCAGGTTCAGATACAGCCAGGCCACCCGGACTTCGGCCGCGCGCATGTAGTCGTAGCGGAACTGCACCGACCACGGCTGCACCGGCGCATCCGGCGCCGGCGGCGGCAATGGCAGATCGGGGTCGCCGGCCAGCCATTCGTCGTCCGGCCCGCTGATGCGGAAATACACGTTGTCGATATCGTCGGCGCGCAACACCTGCTGCGCCGCGTCCGGCAGCCGTACCAGCGGTTTGCCCTTGATTTCCTTGACCTGCTGCGCCAGGACCATGACCCGGTCCTCCAGCGCGCGATCAAACGGTTCATTGGCAATCGATTTCGCCGCCAGATAGGTGACGCCGATGCTGAGTGGCCACAGCAGCAGCAGCGGCACCAGCATCCAGTCGAGGATCTCGCCAAACAGGGAACGCCGGATCGGTTCTTCCGCGGGGTCGTCCAGCTCCCCATCCAGCGCCTGGCTAGCCGGTGCCTGATCCGCGGTTGGCGCGTGCTGCGAGGCGGCCATGCCGGCCTTCAGCGCGCCAGCGCGCCGCTGTTCCTGGCGCCGGGGTCGCTGAATTTTTCCAGGCAATAGCCGAGGCCGCGCACGGTGGCGATGCGCACGCCGCCGACTTCGATTTTCTTGCGCAGCCGGTGGACATACACTTCGATCGCATTATTACTGACTTCCTCGCCCCATTCGCACAGATGATCGACCAGTTGCTCTTTCGAGACCAGGCGGCCACAGCGCAGCAGCAAGACTTCCAGCAGGCCGAGTTCGCGCGCCGATAACTCCAGCATCTGTTCGTCGATGTAGGCAATGCGGCCGACCTGGTCGTAGCACAGCGGACCGTGCCGGATCACGCTCGGACCGCCGCCGGCGCCGCGCCGCGTCAGCGCCCGCACCCGCGCCTCGAGTTCCGACAGCGCAAACGGCTTGGCCATATAGTCGTCGGCGCCTTGATCGAGCGCCACCACGCGTTGCTCGATCGAATCGCCGGCGGTCAGGATCAATACCGGCAAGTGCGAATTGCGCGCCCGCAGGCGGCGCAGCACCTCGAGCCCGGACAGTTTCGGCAAGCCCAGGTCGAGAATCAGCAAATCGAAATCCTGGGCGGTCAGCGCCAGGTCCGCTTCGGCGCCATCCTTGACGCAGTCGGCCGCATAACCGGAGTGGCGCAGCGAGCGCGTCAGACCGTCGGCCAGTACATTGTCATCTTCGGCAAGCAGTATGCGCATGATGGCCCGGGGCAAGTGGGTGAGGCAGCTGGAGAGCGGGTAGTCTATTGCGTTTCCGCAATACCGACAAGAAAAGCCGCGTAGCGGCAGAAGAAGGGTCGGCCGCGCTGCAGGATTCCAATCGCGGGCGGCCGTTGTGATTCATATACTCCATGTCATGATGGCTGAATGCGGATGTATTTATTTGAGATTTTTTGCATACTCTCAATATTGTTGTGGGGACGACGACGGCACCCGCGCGACGGCGAACCGTCGCGCGGGTGCCGGGCCGCAGGCATCTATACGAACGCACTGGGGCGCGGTCAAACCAAGCGACCGGCATGACGGCGCTTGCGCTGGTCGCAAACACGTGTCGATCGGCGTGTCGGCATAACCCAAGGAAAAAGCCTGCTTGCATAAAGCACTGTTATTTTATACAGTATCGTTCTGGCTCGAGAATCACCCCGTATCGCGCACGCACGTTCAACCTCCTTTCGCGAAAGACTATTTTATGGACGACAAAAAATCCGCCCCCGCTACCGA
>DATJCV010000021.1:0-19585 GCA_035497775.1 Burkholderiaceae bacterium
GAGGGCGGCACGACATAAGGCCATTGCGAAATGATCAGCCCGGTATAGGCCAGGAAAAACAAGCCCATGGTGCAGACGAACGGCAATACCTCGCGTTCCTTGCGCAAAGAGTCCCACAGCAGCCACGCCAGCAGCGCGGTCAGGATCGGTACCGGGACAAAAAACAGGAAATTCGGCATGCTGAACCAGCGCGCCGCGATCCTTTCCTGCGTCAGCGGCGTCCAGACGCTGATCAGAACGATGAACAGCAGGATGCCGATCACGCCCCAACGTGCCTTGGTGCGCGCCCACTGCTGCAACTCGCCTTCGGTCTTCATGTACAGCCAGGTAGCGCCGAGCAAGGAATAGCCGACCATCAGGCCGACCCCGGTCAAGAGCGGGAATGGCGCGATCCAGTCCCAGCTGGTGCCGGAAAAGGCGCGGTTTTCGACCGGCAGCCCCTGCACGAACATTCCCAGCACGATGCCCTGGGCGAAGGCCGCGACCAGCGAACCGCCGGCGAACGAGTAATTCCAGAATCCCTTGCGGGCGCCGGGAACGTCGCGGAATTCGAATGCGACGCCGCGAAACAGCAGCCCCAGCAGCATCACCAGGATCGGAAAATACACGGCCGGAATGATCACCGCGAACGCCAGCGGGAAGATCGCCAACAAGCCGGTGCCGCCCAGTATCAGCCAGGTTTCGTTGAAATCCCAGATCGGCGCCACCGAGGCCGTCATCAGGTCGCGGTCTTCATGGTGCTGGCGGAACAGCAGCAGGATGCCGACGCCGAGGTCGAAGCCGTCCAGCAAGACGTACATCAGGACACCGAGCGATAAGATGCCGGCCCAGAGCGGTACCAGGTCAAGGGACATGGTGCGCTCCCGGGGCTGTGCGTGAATCGGCAACATCGGTGGCCGCCGACAGCGGCCGTGCCGGCCGATGCGCCTGCTGGTATTCTTCATCGGCGCCGGGCGCCGGGCCGATCCGGACCAGCCGGCGCAGCATGATCAGGCCCAGACCGAAAATGAACAGGTAACTCACCACGTACGCGATCAGGGATAGCCTGACGTCATTGGCGGTCAGCGACGGCGTCACCGCTTCGGAAGTGCGCATCAGGCCGTACACCACCCAGGGCTGGCGGCCGACTTCGGTGGTGGTCCAGCCGGCCAACACCGCCAGGAAGCCGATCGGACCGGCCCAGGTGCACAGGCGCAGATACCAGTCGGTCTCCAACAGCCGCCCGCGCCGCCACAACACCAGGCCGGTGATCACCAGCGCCAGCATCAGCACGCCCAGCCCGACCATGATGCGAAAGGCGAAATAGACGATCGCCACCGGCGGCCGGTCTTCCCTGGGGAAGGCTTTCAAACCCTTGACTTCGCCGTTCCAGTCATGAGTCAGGTACAAGCTGCCGAGCTTTGGGATGGCGATCTCGTAATGATTCTTTTCCGCTTCCTGGTCGGGCAGCGCGAACAGTGACATTGGTATGCCGCTCTCGGTTTCCCACAGCCCCTCCATGGCCGCGAGCTTGGCCGGCTGGTGGTGCAAAGTGTTGACCCCATGCAAATCGCCGACGATGATCTGGAACGGCACCATGATGATCAGAAAGATCAATGCCATGTGGATCATGATTTTGCTCTCCGGCACAAACCGGCCGCGCCGCATGTAGAACGCGCCGACCGCCAGGATCACGAACGCGGTGGTGACCACGAACGCGGTCACGGTATGGACCAGCCGGTATGGGAAGGACGGATTGAAGATTACGCCCAGCATGCTGGTGGGAGAAAAGTGGCCATCAATGATTTCATAGGCGGTGGGGGTTTGCATCCAGCTGTTGACCGCCAGGATCCAGAACGAAGACAGCAGCGTGCCGAGCGCCACGACCACGCCGGAAAACGCATGGGCCCAGCGCGGCACCAGCTTGCGGCCGAACAGCAGCACGCCGAGAAAGGCCGCCTCCAGAAAGAACGCGGTCAAGACTTCATAGGCGAACAGTCCGCCCAGCACATTTGAGGTGCGGTCTGAAAAACGGCTCCAGTTGGTGCCGAACTGGAACGGCATGACGATGCCGGACACCACTCCCATGCCGAACGACACCGCGAAGATGCGGATCCAGAACGCCGACAGCCGCCCCACGACCTCGTCCTTGGTAAGCCACCAGCGCACTTCCAGCGTCGCGACATAGCAGGACAGGCCGACTGTGAAAGCCGGCAACAGGATATGCAATGCAATTACCCAGGCAAATTGGATTCGTGACAATAACAATGCATCCATGCAGCAGCCTCTTCGTTGCCGGTTGCGTGGTCGTGCCATTCCGCCGCAGCGCGAGCTGCGGACAGTGGATTGATGTTAGGCGGGGAAATGACGAGGGGATTGAGCGGGGACAAGAGCATGCTAACGAAACTCGACCAAGCCCGCGAAAAACGCAAATGTACGGTTTATAAAATTATTTATGTATACAAATAGTAGTAATAATAGAGCCGGCCGTTTGCTGTGAATAAGTGGGTAAATCTCTTGAAAATCAGTTGGTTGCCGTTTTTATCAAGGCTGGATAATGGCGGTATTGCCCTCGGGGCGATTCTGGATAAAATTTCCCGGCATTCCACTTGGTGATTTATCCTCGATCGGCTCACCGCTTATCCACAGGCTTACCCACAACTCAGCCGTACACCAAAACCTTGAAAAACAGGCTGATCTGCGGCACGTAGGTGATCAGCATCAGGCAGAGGAGCACGACGCCGACGAATGGCAGCAGCGGCCGCACCAGCCGTTCGATCGACAGCTTGGCGACGTCGCAGGCGGCAAACAGGTTGACCCCGAACGGCGGTGTCACCATGCCGAGCGCCAGGTTGACCACCATGATCACGCCGAAATGGGCCGGCGCGACGCCGAACTGGACCGCCACCGGCAACAATAGCGGCGCCAGCACCACGATCGAAGCCGAGGTTTCAATGAACATGCCGATCACGAACAGCGCCGCGTTCACGCCCAGCAAAAAGGTGTATTTATTGCTGAAGACATGGCTCAGCCATTCGCCCAGCGCGGCCGGAACGCCGGCCCGGTTCAGCAGGAAACCGAACACGCCGGCATTGGCGATCACGAACATGATGACCGCGGTCGAAATCACCGAGCGATGCAGCGTCTTCGACAGGTTGGCCAGGTTCAGCCGCCGATAGATGAAGCTGCCGACCACCAGCGCATAGATCACCGCCACCGCCGAGGCTTCGGTCGGGGTAAAGATGCCGCCGTAGATACCGCCCAGGATGATGGTCGGCATCAACAGCGCCAGCCATGCCCGCTTGAAGGCCGGCCACAGCGCCAGCCGCCCTTCGCCGTCGGTCTTTCCATAGCCGTGGCGGCGTGCGTATAGCCAGACATACAGCATCAGCGCGAAGCCGATCAGCAATCCGGGCCCGATGCCGGCGATGAACAGTTCGCCCACCGAGGTATCGGTGGCGACCGCAAACAGGATCATCGGGATCGAAGGCGGGATGATGACGCCCAATTCCGCCGCGCTTGCCTGCAGCGCGGCGGCGAACGGTTTCGGATAGCCATGCCGGACCATGGCCGGGATCAGGATCGCGCCCACCGCGAAGGTGGTGGCGACGCTGGAGCCGGCCACTGCCGCGAAAATCATGCAGGTCAGCACGCAGGTGCAGGCCAGGCCGCCCTGGAAGCCCCCGACCACGCTCTTGGCGAAATCGACCATCCGCTCGGAAATCCCGCCCGCTTCCATCAGGTTGCCGGCCAGGATGAAAAACGGCACCGCCACCAGCGGATATTTGTCGAGCGAGGCATAGATTTGCTGCGCCACCACCAGCCAGGTCATGTTGCCGTCGTAGGCCACGCCGGCCATGCCGGCCAGGCCGATCGACACCGCGATCGGCACCGACACCGCAAAGAACAGCAGCATCGAAACAACCATCAGTTGTGGCATGCAGTCACCCGGAAAATTGGTTTCGGAGAAAAACGAGGAAACGGCGGATCAGATCACGGTATCGTCGATCGCTGCCTGGTGCGGGCCTTCGGACCAGTGCGCCAGCACCGCCAGGATCGCCAGCGCCGAACCGATTGGAATCGCCACATAGACCCACGAGATCGAAATGTCCAGGCTCGGCATGGTCTGAAAGCGCACGCGCCACGTCATCAAGCCGCCGACCCAGGCCAAAAAGCCGAGAAACGCGATGCAGATGAGCAGGATCAGGTGCTCCAGGCGGCGCTTGTTGCGCAGGCTCAGGAAGCCGTGCAGCATGTCCACGCTCAGCATCGCGCCATGTCGGAACGCCAGCACGATCCCCAGCATCACGGTCCAGATCAGCGCCGAGCGGGTCCAGGCTTCGCTCCAGTCGGCGGGCGCGTGCAGGATAAAGCGCGCGATCACTTGATAGAAGCCGGCCGCCACCGCCGACAGCAGCAGCAACTGGGTCAGTCCCGAAATCACGCGAAACAGGCTACGGTCCAGCAGGCGGATGATGGCCACGGTCAGGTCCCAGGCAAGTGGAAGAGGTTGGATGACAGCGCCCACCCGCGATGGCCGCGAGCGGCGCGCCGGCCGGCGTTACCTGGTATTGCGGATCGCGTCCACCAGGTCCTTGCCGAATTGCTTGTAATACTGCGGATACACCGGCTCCACCGCCTTGACGAAGGCGGCATGGTCGACGGCATTGACCTGCATGCCCTGCTTCTTGACTTCCTCGATGCCGCTCTTTTCGACCGTATCGACATAGTCCCGCATCGCCGCCGCCGCCTGCTGGCCGGCGCTCTTGAACTTCGCCTTGTCGGCCGCCGACAGGCTGTCGTAGACGTTGGGCGACATCAGGATCAAGGCCGGGCCGTACACGTGCGCGGTCAGCGACAGGTATTTTTGCATCTGCGGCAATTTGGCCGACACGATCACCGACAGCGGGTTTTCCTGGCCGTCGATGGTGCCCTGCTGCAATGCCGTTGCCACCTCGGGCCAGGCCATCGGCGTCGCCAGCACGCCGAGCTGGCGGAACGCGGCGATATGGATCGGATTCTCGGTGGTGCGGACCTTCAGTCCTTTCGCGTCTTCCGGCTTGGCCACCGGCCGCACGTTATTGGTCAGTTGCCGGAAACCCTGTTCGCCCCAGGCCAGCGCCACCAGGCCGCGTTTCGGAAATTCGGCCAGCAGCTTCTGGCCGATCTCGCCGTCCAGCACCTTGCGCGCATGGCCCAGGTCGCGGAACAGGAAGGGGATGTCGAACACGCCGGTTTTGGGCACGAAATTCAGGGTCGCGCCGGTCGACACGATCGCCAGGTCGATGGTGCCGAGCTGCAGCCCCTCGATCACTTCGCGCTCGCCGCCCAAAGCGCTGTTGGGGAATTGCTGGATCTTGAAGTTGCCGCCGGCAGCCGCTTCGATCGACTTGGAAAAGGCCTCGCCGCCGGCGCCATAGTGCGAACTGGTCGATAGCGCATAGGCCATTTTCAAAGTCTTGTCGGCATGTGCCGGCGCCGCGACGAAAAGGCCGGCCGCAGCCAGCGCCAGAATCACCCTGGAAAACGAAGTTTTACGCATGTCGAAAGCCCGTCCGCTTGTGTGGAAAGCAACGATCTTACTGCGCGCGCCTTTCAATTCCAAGAGCAACATTTCCTGAAAAAACGTTGCATGCAGAAAAATAAATGTCGGTGCGCTGCCGTGCAGCAAGCACCGAATCCGGCCGCCCAACCGGGATGCGCCCGGGCTTTATATACTCATATGCATGCCGATAAAATCCGTGCGTGAACATTATGATATTCACACATACTCCACCATAACAACGAACGGACAGGACATGGTCGCGCCCTCAGCCGCCCAGCGTCATCAGGCTGGCATTGCCGCCGGCGGCCGTGGTGTTGATGCACAGCGCCCGCTCCGCCACCAGCCGCCACAACGGGATCGGCGCCTCGGCGGCGGTTTCGACCACCGTCACCAGCGCGCCGGGCCGGGCCGCCAGCCGGGCGCGCCACTTCGCCTGGACGCCATGCTCGATCAGCGCCAGCGCCAGCGGCGCCGCGTCCAGCGCGGCGTCGTCCAGCAAGTCGATGCGCTCGCGCACGGCGTCCGGGGCGCCGGCCGGAATCAGCGCCGCGCTGCCGGCCGCGACTGCGGCGCGGTTGCCGCTGGCCAGCACCGCCGCCAACTGGTTCAGCATGGCATTGACGCTGGTCGCCGCGCACAGTACCAGCCCGCGCGGCGCGAACGACAAGGTATTGCGCTCGCCGGTCGGGCCCGGCAGCACCAGCGTGGTGCCGAGCGGCGTGCCGTGCGCGTATTGCTCGGCCAGCGCGGCGAAGTGCTGGTGGCCGTGGGTCTTGGCCCAGGCCAGCAGGGTGTCGAGTGCCGGCGTCGGCGATTGGGCGCCGGCTGGGCGGGCGGCGGCGTGGATGGTGTGCGCGCCGAGGCTGGCACTCGCCTGCTGCTGCAGCCGCTTCAGGTACAGCGGGCCGCCGGCCTTCGGGCCGGTGCCGGACTTGCCCTCGCCGCCAAACGGCTGCACGCCGACCACGGCACCGACGATGTTGCGGTTGACGTAGATATTGCCGACATGGGCGCGGCTACTGATGAAATCGATGGTTTCGTCGATGCGCGAATGGATCCCGAGCGTCAGGCCGTAGCCGCTGGCGTTGACCGCTTCCACCAATTGCGGCAACTGCTCGCGCCGGTAGCGCAGCACGTGCAGCACCGGCCCGAACACTTCCTGCTGCAGTTCCGCCAGCGAATCGATCTCGATCACGGTCGGCGCCACGAACGTGCCGTGGCCGACGGCGTCCGTCAGCGGCAACTGGTACGGTGCGCGCCCGTTGTCGGCCATCCGTTCGATGTGGCGCAGCAGTTTTTGCCGCGCTTCGGCATCGATCACCGGGCCGATATCGGTCGCCAGCCGGTCTGGATTGCCGACTTGCAGTTCGCGCATCGCCCCTTTCAGCATCGCCAGCGTCCTGTCGGCGATGTCGGCCTGCAGGCACAGCACGCGCAGGGCCGAGCAGCGCTGGCCGGCGGAATCGAAGGCCGAGGTCAGCACGTCCTGCACCACCTGTTCCGGCAAGGCCGAGGAATCGACGATCAGCGCATTCTGGCCGCCGGTTTCGGCCACCAGCGGAATATCGCGGGATTCTGCCGCCGAGCGCCGCGCCAGCGTGCGGTTGATGATTTGCGCCACTTCGGTCGAGCCGGTGAAGATCACGCCCGCCACGCGGGCATCGGCCACCAGCGCCGCGCCCACTGTTTCGCCGCGTCCCGGCAGGACTTGCAGCGCCGCGTGCGGCACCCCCGCTTCGTGCAGCAACTGCACCGCGCGATGCGCGATCAGAGGCGTCTGTTCGGCCGGCTTGGCCAGTACCACGTTGCCGGCCGCCAGCGCGGCGCTGACCTGGCCGGTGAAGATCGCCAGCGGGAAGTTCCACGGGCTGATGCAAGCCACTACCCCGAGTCCCGGCGCATTGGCTTCCGGCAGGATCTGCGCCGCGTAGTAGCGCAGGAAATCGACCGCTTCGCGTACCTCGGCCAGCGCGTTCGGCAGCGACTTGCCGGCTTCGCGCACCGCCAGCGCCATCAGTTCGGCGCGGTGGGCCTCGAACAGGTCGGCGCCGCGCTGCAGGATGGCGGCGCGTTCGGCCGGCGGCTGTTGCTGCCAGCCGGCCGCCGCCTGCTGCGCCGCCTCCAGCGCGGCTTCCACTTCCTCGTCGCTGGCTTCGCGCACGCTGCCGACCACATCGCGGCGGTCAGCCGGATTGTGCAGCGCTTGCGGCTCGTTGGCCGGCATCGACGCCGGTCCCGCGATCAGCGGCGCGGCCTGCCAGCGGCGCTGGCCGAAAGCAGCGAATTCCGCTTGCAACAGGCGCAACTGGTCTTCATTGCTGAAATCCAGCCCGCTGGAATTTTTCCGTGCGGCGCCGTACAAGTCGGCCGCCAGCGGAATTTGCGGATGCGGACGGCCGCCGCTCTTTTGCGCGGCGTCGAACGGATCCGCCGTCAGCGCTTCGATCGGCACCGCTTCATCGACGATCTGGTTGACGAAGGACGAATTGGCACCGTTCTCCAGCAGCCGCCGCACCAGGTAGGCCAACAGCGTCTGGTGCGAGCCGACCGGGGCGTAGATGCGGCACGGGCGATCCAGGTTGGCGCTACCCACCACCTGGTCGTACAGCGCTTCGCCCATGCCATGCAGGCACTGGAATTCGTAATCGCCGATGCCGCGCGCCGCTGCCTCGGTGTAGATCGCCGCCAGCGATTGCGCGTTGTGGGTGGCGAATTGCGGATAGATGCGCTCGGTCAGGCCCAGCAGTTTTTGCGCGCAGAGCAGGTAAGACAAATCGGTATGTACCTTGCGCGTGTACACCGGGTAGCCCGGCATGCCGCCTTCCTGGGCGCGCTTGATTTCGCTATCCCAGTAGGCGCCCTTGACCAGCCGCACCATGAACTTGCGGCCGCTCCTTTTCGCCAGATTCGCCAGGTAATCGATCACGAACGGACAGCGCTTCTGGTAGGCCTGCACCACGAAACCGATGCCGTCGAAGCCGGCCAGCTCGGGATCGAACGCCAGCGCTTCCATCAAGTCCAGCGACAGTTCCAGCCGGTCGGCTTCCTCGGCGTCGATGTTGAGGCCGATGTCGTATTGCTTGGCCAGCAGCAGCAGCGCTTTCAAGCGCGGCAGCAGTTCTGCCATGACGCGCGCCTGCTGAGCCCGGCTGTAGCGTGGATGCAGCGCCGACAGTTTGACCGAGATGCCGGGACCGTCCTTGATGCCGCGGCCGTTGGCGGCGCGGCCGATGGCGTGGATCGCGTGTTCGTAATCGGTGTAATAGCGCGCCGCGTCTTCCGCGGTCAGCGCCGCCTCGCCCAGCATGTCGTAGGAATAGCGATAGCCGCGCGCCTCGTTGGCGCGGCTGTTGGCCAGCGCTTCCTCGATGGTCTGGCCGGTGACGAACTGGTTGCCCAGCATCCGCATCGCCAGGTCGACGCCCTTGCGGATCAGCGGTTCGCCGCCTTTGGCGATCAGCTTGTTCATGGCCGAGCCCAGCCCTTGCTCGCTGCTGGTGCCGACCAGCTTGCCGGTGATCAGCAGGCCCCAGGTGGCGGCATTGACGAACAGCGACGGCGATTCGCCCAGGTGCTTGCGCCAGTCGCCGCGGCTGATCTTGTCGGCGATCAGGCGGTCGGCAGTGTGGTGGTCGGGAATCCGCAACAGTGCTTCGGCCAGGCACATCAAGGCCACGCCCTCTTCCGACGACAGTGAAAATTCATGCATCAGCGCATCGACGCCAGACGCCCGGCTGCGTTTGGCGCGCACCGCCTGCACCAGTTTTTGCGCCAGCGCCTGCGTTGTGGCGGCTTGTTCCGGATCGCGCTGGATCTGGTTTTGCAACCATTGAACCGCGTCTTTTTCATCGCGGCGGTAGGCCTCGGTGACGGCGGCGCGCGCGGGGCTGGCGGCGCGCGCCACCTCATGCTCGAAGGCGGCAAATGGCATGCAGGCGGCGGGCAAACCGGAGCTGGATTGGGCACTCGTGCGGTGCGAATCGGACATGGAGGTTTCTCGAAAAAGAGAGCCGGGATCCCGGACGTGACAAGAAATCAGCGCGGAACCCGCTGATTGGCGGATGTTTTGATTGTATCGACGAAGCGGATAGATTTATTCTGGTATTGCCGCGTGCTATCCAAATTTTCTTATAGATGCGAAAATTTGGCCGAATAAAGTTTTCCGAGGGTGGCGATGCTCGATAAGATCAGCAAGAAAATTCTGGAAGAATTGCAAACCGATGGCCGCATCAGCAACGTCGACCTCTCGGCGCGCGTCAACCTGTCCCCTGCCGCTTGCCTGGAGCGCGTGCGCAAGCTGCATGAAGCCGGTTATATCCTGGGCTATACCGCGCAGCTGAACCCGCATCTGCTGGACGTGTCGTTGCTGGTCTTCATCGAGGTGATCCTGGAGCGCACCACGCCGGAAGTGTTCGATGCCTTCAAGCGCAGCGTGCAAACCATTCCGGAAATCCAGGAGTGCCATCTGGTGGCGGGCGGTTTCGACTATCTGGTCAAGGCGCGGGTCAAGGACATGAATGCCTACCGCGAGTTTCTCGGTAAATCCCTGCTGCAACTGAAGGGTGTGCGCGAGACGCATACCTATGCGGTGATGGAAGAGGTCAAAAGCACCACCAAGCTCGTGATCCGCTAGGTCGGCTAGAATATACTCCTAGTGTCATGCTGCCATGTCCGGCGTATTGTGGACGTGTTTGCAATATACTCAGGCATAATGCGCTTGGGAGTCATCTGGCGCAGCGCTTGGAGTGAATCCGGGCGAAACCACTGCGCACCCTTCTGAAAAAGCGGCCCACCAATGGCGGGCCGCCGTTCTCAGTCAGCGGCGCGGCGTTGGCCGCACCCCGATCCCGCACCGGGTTTTTGGCATCCTGAATCCGGTTCGTTCGGCCGCCGCTGCCCTGCTCACAAGCCGGGCTTGACTTGCGTGTAAGGATCGCTCTGCATGGCTGACATGTGCTCGCGCAGCCATTTGTGCGCCGGGCTGCGGGCGTCGCGCTCGTGCCACAGCATGTCGACGTTGACCTCCGGCATCGGGAACGGCAGTTCCTTCGAAATCAGGGCATCGGTCATGCCGGTCGAGGCAATCAGGTGGCGCGGCAGCACAGTAATCAGGTCGGAATTGGCTACCACGCGGCCGGCAGTGATGAACTGATTGACGATCAGCAATACACGGCGCTCGCGATTGATTTCCATCAGCGCCTTGTCCACCAGACTCTGGGCACGACCGGAAGAACTCACCATCAAGTGGTTCGCCGCGCAATAGTTATCCAGCGTCAGCTCGACCGCTGCCAGCGGATGGTGGCGGCGCATCACGCACACGTACTGGCCCGTATACAGCCGTTCATGCCGGATCGGTGTGTTGCGCGCGGCCGCCAGTTGCGCCGCCACGCCGGGGAAAAAACCGATCGCCAAGTCAATTTCGCTGCCCAGCAGCATCGGCCGCGGGTCGCGCGTCATCAGGGTCACCATGCGCACGCTCATGTGCGGCGCCTCGCGCTCGATCGCGCGCACCAGCGAGGGCAGCCACAGCGCCGCGGTCGAGTCGGCCATCGCCATGCGGAAGATTGCGTGGGTTTTCGAGACGTCGAAGCTTTCCGGCGTGATCGCCGCCTCCAGTTCCGACAAGGCGCGGCGCACGGTCGGCCACAGTTCTTCGGCGCGTGCCGTGGGCCGCATGCCGTGGGCAGTGCGAATCATCAGTTCGTCGCCCAATGCATCGCGCAGCCGGCGCAAGGCGTTGGATACCGCAGGCTGTGTCATGGCCAGCAGATTGGAGGCGCGCGTCAGGTTTTGTTCGGTCATGACCGCGTCGAACACGCGCAAGAGATTCAGATCGAGGTTCAGAAAGCTCATGGACAGGGCCCGTCACGCCGGCGTTGCCGGCCAAAAGTGGTATTCACGAAATGCATAGTAGTTATGGTGCAACAAAATTGGATATCCGGCAGGAAAAGCCTATACTGCACTGCAACAAACAGGTTTTATCGAAAGGAAGAAATCATGTCCAACTTCGCTTATGCCGCCGCCGGGAATGCTGCCAACCAAGCCGCCCCCAGCCAACACATTACCACCCTGCAAGCCTACGCCAACAACTTGGCACACGCGGTTCGCTTGCTCTGGGGCGCCCTGCTGGCACGCAAGCCGGCCCAGGTAGAACGGCAGCTGAGCCGGCGTCAGAAGCTGCGCGCGGTGCTCGAATTGAACAGCATGGCGCACGAAGTGGAAGGCTCGATGCCGAGTCTGGCCGCGGAATTGCGCTACTTGGCCGCCAATCGCTGAATTGTACTGAAGCCGCTTGCATTGCGCTGCAGCATAAATCGTCGCTAACCAGGAAAATACCATGTCCATTTGGGCCCTTGCGTTTCCCGCTGAAGTAGCACTGACGCTGGCGGAAACAGTGGCGCTGAGCGCGGCTCGCTTTTCGCGCCCTCTGCTCGGCTTGGGCGCGACTGCCGGATTGCTGATGCTGTTCAAGCCTTTGCTGATCGGCATTCTGCAAGCGATGTTGCTGATCTTGCGCCCGCGCCGCAGCCTGGAGCAGCGCAGTGCAGGCCAGCAGCTGCGCGATGTACTGCTGCTCAACCGGCTGGCCCGGCATGTAGAAGAGTCGCAGCCCAACCAGGCCGTCGAATTGCGCGCCTTGGCTTCGCGCGACTGACGCCGAACCGGTATCACACCAACCATTGGCAGGAGGATGTTGATCATGCTGAACGCCTACAATCCACCGATCGCAGTTGCCCTCGGTTGCGTCGCTTCGACGCTGAGCCCGGACGAAGCGGCCCGCTTGAGCGCGCAATCATCGTCGCCAGGACAAACCCGTGGCCTTAGCCTGGTCGATATTACCTCGGCCTCGGCGCGTGCCACTGCGGCCAATGGCTTGCGAGCACGCCGCCAGCCGCGCGCACTGATTTGCGGCTGACGCCGCAACCAATGTCTCCCCCTTCCCTCCGGAAGGATTTGACCCCGCCCGGCGCCAGCCCGGCGGGGTTTTTTTGTCCAGTGGCGTGGTGTAAGGCGGCAAGCGGACAGTGACTTGAGCGATCGGGTTGCGATTCGTTCGCATTCGATGGCGCCTGATAGTATCGATGGCGCAAAAAAAGCGCGGCCAGTTTCGTGGCCGCGCTGGAATGGTGAGCGCGGTTCAGGCGCTCGTGATCCTGGTCAAGTCGCCAGCCGTTTTTCCAACTTGGCCTTGGTGGCTGCCAACTCGGGCGGCAAGTGGTGCTTCAGCTTGTCGAACAGTTCGGTATGCAGCTTCAATTCCGCTTGCCACGCCGCCTTGTCGATCGAAGTAATCAAATCGAACTGCTGCTGTGAAAAATCGAGGCCGTCCCAGCGCAAGTCGGAAAATTGCGGGCTGATGCCAAAGAGCGACTCAACGCCGTTGCCGCTGCCGTCAATGCGGTCCAGCATCCACTTCAGCACCCGCATGTTGTCGCCGAAGCCGGGCCAGACGAACTGGCCGTTGGCGTCGGTGCGGAACCAGTTGACGCAGTAGATCTTCGGCAGCGCGGCGCTGCCTTTGCCGGACGCTGCGGCAATCTTCTTGCCCATGTCCAGCCAGTGCTGGAAATAGTCGCTCATGTTGTAGCCGGCGAACGGCAACATCGCGAACGGGTCGCGCCGCACCACGCCCATCTGGCCGGCGGCGGCGGCGGTGGTTTCCGAACCCATGGTGGCGGCCATGTAGACGCCTTCGATCCAGTCGCGCGCCTCGGTCACCAGCGGCACCGTGGTCGAGCGGCGGCCGCCGAAGATGAAGGCCGAGATCGGCACCCCGGCCGGATCGTCCCAGGCCGGATCGATCACCGGATTCTGGGTGGCGGCGACGGTGAAGCGTGCGTTTGGATGGGCGGCCGCGCGCGGCTTGCCGTTGACGCTGTTGGCCTGGGCGATTTCCGGCGTCCAGTCGCGGCCCTGCCAGTCGATCAGGTGCGCCGGCAGTTCCTTGGTCATGCCTTCCCACCAGACGTCGCCGTCGTCGGTCAGCGCGACGTTGGTGAAGATCGTGTTCTCCGCCAGCGACGCCATGCAGTTGTGGTTGGTCTTGTCGTTGGTGCCGGGAGCGACGCCGAAGTAGCCGGCTTCCGGATTGATCGCATACAGGCGGCCGTCGGCACCGGGTTTGATCCAGGCGATGTCGTCGCCGATGGTGGTGACTTTCCAACCTTCGAAGCCTTTGGGCGGAATCAGCATCGCGAAGTTGGTCTTGCCGCAGGCCGAGGGGAAGGCCGCCGCCACGTAGTGCTTCTGGCCTTGCGGATTTTCGACGCCGAGGATCAGCATGTGCTCGGCCAGCCAGCCCTGGTCGCGGCCCATGGTGGAGGCGATGCGCAGCGCCAGGCATTTCTTGCCGAGCAGCGCATTGCCGCCGTAGCCGGAGCCGTAGGACCAGATTTCGCGGGTTTCCGGATAATGCACGATGTACTTGGTGGTGTTGCACGGCCACGCGACGTCCTGCTGGCCCGCCAGCAGCGGCGCGCCGACGCTGTGCACGCACGGCACGAATTCGCCGTCGCTGCCCAGCACGTCATACACGGCGCGGCCCATGCGCGTCATGATGCGCATGTTGGCGGCGACATACGGCGAATCCGACAGTTCGACGCCGATATGCGCGATCGGCGAACCCAGCGGGCCCATCGAGAACGGCACCACGTACATGGTGCGGCCGCGCATGCAGCCGTCGAACAGCGGCTGCAGCGTGGCGCGCATTTCGGCCGGCGCCATCCAGTTGTTGGTGGGGCCGGCGTCTTCCTTGTTGGCGGAACAGATGAAGGTGCGGTCCTCGACGCGGGCGACGTCGTTCGGATCGGAGCAGGCCAGGTAGCTGTTCGGGCGCTTGGCCTGGTTCAGCTTCTTCATGGTGCCGGCGGTGACCATCTCGGCGCACAGGCGGTCGTATTCCTCTTGCGAACCGTCGCACCAGACGATGCGTGCCGGCTTGGTCAGGGCCGCGATTTCCGCCACCCAGTTGATCAATTTTTGCTGCTTGACGTAAGCCGGCGGATTGACGGCAGTGACGCCGCCCATGACTGCTTGATTCACGATAAGACCTCCAAAGCCTATAAATAATGGAAACGCGTGCGCGACGCAGCGGCCATGCCCTTCGACTCGCTACGCCGGTTCCGGCAGCCGATGCTGGGATGAATGGCACGGCGCTACTGCCGGAAATGATGGGGGCGCCGGAGGATGTCCTGCGCGACGACCTGATACGCGGCAACTGTGATGCGCGAGCGGTCGGTTCATGCCACGGAACCCGGGATTCTACACCGCCCATCGGTTTCGGCGCCGGCCGCGCCTGTCGTTTAAACGGTAGCACGGCAAACAGGGCGATGGTTGACCGCCGTCAATAGCGGCCGCGGTGAGATCGTTGCAGCCGTCGTGCCGGGTCGTCAGCGGCTTGCCGCCGGTGCCAATGCCTGGCATTGCCGTACCGCCCCGCCCCATAAGCCGGCCCAGCCTGGTGGCCACGGCAGCGACGGCCCGCTGTAGGCGGGCAGCTGGCCACGCACCGGCATCACTGGCAGTGCTGCCGGCAGCATGTTGCCGCGCTCCCAGCCCAGGCTATATGCATAGTCTGGCAACAGTGCCGCACAGATCGTCTCGAACCAGTCGGCATGGTCTTCGTCGCGCCCCAGCGCCTGCGCCAGTCCCTGCGGATCGAAGCGCGCCAGGGCACTGGCCATTTCTGCCGCCGAAGCGCCCGGCGCTTCGCCCCAGCCCAATACCGGATTGAAGTTGTAATCGGCGCCGGAGCCATACCAACCCTCGCGCCACGGCCGTTCCAGCCAATTGCGCCGGCCGCAAAACAACTGCCAGCGCCAGTGCAGCCCGGACGGCTTCGGCCAGCTGTACAGGTACAGGCGCTGGTATCCGGCGCGATGCAGTTCGCGCACCATGCCCATCAGCCGCGCATGCGGCATGCGGTCCGGTGGTGCACGCCGGAAGCGGATCGGCTCACCGTCGGCGTGCTGTACTTCGTCCGACGACAGGTTCAGGTCCAGCGTGCGCAGTTCGCTGCCGAAGCGCGCGGCGATCCAGCCGGTCAGGAGATTGACCGACACGATCACGCCGTAGCCGCGATAGCGATGGAAGATGATGGTGCCGGGAGCGATTGCTTGCATGGCTGCAACTCGAAACGGATGACGCGGATTCGTGATTGAGGTCTGGTGATTTTAAGGGATGGATGCGTGTACGTTTCCGGTTTCCCCGGGTTTTTATTGCGCTGGCCAGTAAGCGCATCGTTTTATATTACAGTTTTTCCTTATGGCAATGGTTGCCATGGCAACGGCAGCTCTCCGCTCGAAGCTCATCATAAGCTTCCGGAAAGGCCGATTACCCGTTGGGCCGACTGACGCCACGGCAGATTTTTGGCCGGCAGTGACATGCGGGGATTCCCTGCGAATGAAGGGACGTGGGAGATTCATATACTCCAGCAACCGCGGTCAAAAACAGGCATAGGACGGATTCACTCAAAGCGCCATCGCCCGCATCAAGCGCCGGGACGCCGTCTTCTGTAGCATGTAAAAATGGCAAACGCGACGCTTGCTGCTCACTCAACACTCAATCACTCACCGATTCGTCCACCATGGCCCAGATCTATCCTTCCGGCTGGCGCGAAATGGCCGTCACCGGCGCCGCCGCGCGCGAAATCGAAACGCTGACGATGCTGGATGCGGCGCTGGCCGACGCGCCCTATCACATCTACCACGGCGTGCACTGGACCAATATCGAAAAGGGCTTTTCCGCCTACGGAGAAATCGACTTCATCGTCGTCGCGCCCAACGGTCGCACCTTGCTGATCGAGCAGAAGTCCGGTTTCCTCTCAGAAACGGCGGAAGGGCTGGTCAAGCATTACCAAAACAAGCCGAAGAATGTCCGCGTCCAGATCCTGCGCATGATCGACGGCCTGCGCAAGCGCTTTGCGCCGCAGTCGGAGCAGCCGCTGGAGATCGACTACCTGCTGTACTGCCCGGATTACCAGGTCCAAAATCCGAACCTGGCCGGCATCGAGCCGGCGCGCATCATCGATGCCGGCAAGCGCGGCAAGCTGGCCGCCGCCATCCGCAGCCTGCTGCCGGTCACTGAGGAAACGCCGCAGTTCCGGCGCGTGACACGCTATCTGGGCGAGGTGCTGGATCTGGCCGCCGATGCCGGCGCGCTGATCGGCTGCGCCGAAACCCTGGTCACGCGCATCTCCGGCGGCCTGGCGCTGTGGGCGCGCCGGCTCGAATTTTCGCCGTTCCGGCTGCGCGTGGTCGGCACCGCCGGCAGCGGCAAGACGCAACTGGCGCTGGCCGAATACCGCGCCGCGCTCGAGGCCGGCCGGCGGCCGCTGTACGTCTGCTACAACCGGCCGCTGGCGGACCACATCCAGCAGCTGGTGCCGGAGGGCGGCCGCGTCGCCAACTTCCACATGCTGTGCGATGCGTTCCTGCGCGCGCAGGGCGCGACACCCGACTACGGCGCGCCGACGGTGTGGGCCGAAATGGAACGGACGCTGGCTACCGCCGAGCTGCCGGACGCGTGGAAATACGACGTGCTGATCATCGACGAGGGCCAGGATTTTTCGCAGGCCTGGTGCGACATCGTGCTGCGCATGCTGAAGGCCGACGGCCGCGCGATCTGGCTGGAAGACCGCATGCAGGACTTGTACGGGCGCGACGGCGTGGCATTGCCGGGCTGGGTCACGCTGCATGCGCACGCCAACTACCGCAGCCCGCGCCAGATCGTCGAGATGCTGGCGGCGATCGGCATGACGCGGGAAGTGGAGGCGATGAGCCCGTTCCAGGGCGCCGATATCGAGCTGCTGACGTATGCGGATGGCGACGGCGCGGCGCTGTCCGGCCAGACCAAGCACGCGATCCGGCTGTGCCTGGCGGCCGGCTTCCGCCGTCAGGACATTGCGCTGATTTCGTTCCACGGCCGCGAAAAATCGGCGCTGCTGAAGCAGGACGCGCTCGGGGTGCATACGCTGCGCTCGTTCACCGGCGCCTATGACCTGTTCGGCAACCCGGTCTTCCGCGAAGGCGAGCTGCTGGCGGAGTCGGTGTATCGCTTCAAGGGGCAGTCGGCGCCGGCAGTGATCTTTACCGAGATCGATTTCGAACAACTCGACGACCGCACGTTCCGCAAGCTGTTCGTCGGCATGACGCGCGCGCGGCTGAAGCTGGTGCTGGTGTTGAGCGAGCGCGCGGCGGCGCAGTTGCGGGAACGGCTGTAGGCGACGGTCGACGCGGGTACGATGTCAGCGGCGATGGCGAGCGGGTCGCTATTTTGGATATGCGGTTGTTGAAAAGGTCGCTAGCGCCACGCCGGAGTGGAACGAAGGTCAAAGTCATTTTCGCGATGAAACGCTGGGAAAAACCTGGCTTCCGCCAACTCCAATGCCGCGTAGCGGGCGGCGCTTTCAACAGCCAATTACCGCACAGCTGTTATCCAGGAGTATCAACAAATTCCGCAAAATTAACCAACGGTATGGGATGTCATCATTGGGAGTATGCCGCGCGACTCGGCGCCTCCTATTCCATCTCCTCCCACTTCTCCGCACTCGCCCCGGCCAGCGCCCGCACCCGTTCTTCATCCTGCGCGAACTCCGCCGCCAAACCGGAGTAGACGATGTTGCCATCGTCCAGCACATAGGCGCGGCCGGCGATCTCGACCGCGGCCCGCACGTTCTGTTCGATCAGCAGCACCGACATGCCTTCGTTGCGGGCGGCGACGATGACCCTGAAGACTTCCTGCACGATCAGCGGCGCCAGCCCTTGGGACGGCTCGTCCAGCAGCAGCAGCTTCGGGTTCAAGAGCAGCGTGCGGGCGATCGCCAGCATTTCCTGTTCGCCGCCGGAGAGTTGCCGGCCTTTGTTGCCGCGTCGTTCGGCCAGGCGCGGAAACAGCTGGTAGATACGGGCGATGTTCCAGGTACCGGCGCGTTCGACCGGCACCTTCAGGTTTTCATCCACCGTCAGGTTGGCGAAGATGCGCCGTCCTTCCGGCACGAAGCCGACGCCGAGCGCGGCGATGCGATACGGTGGCGCATGCGTGGTGTCCTGGCCGAAAATGCGCACCGTGCCTTCGCGCGCCGGCGTCAGACCCATGATGCTGCGCAGCGTGGTCGATTTGCCGGCGCCGTTGCGGCCCAGGAGCGTCACCAGTTCGCCCGGCTCCACCGTCAGGCTGACCCCTTTCAGGATATGGCTCTTGCCGTAGTAGGTGTGGATGCCGCTGACTTCGAGCGCGCTCATGCCGCTTTCCCCAGGTAGGCGGCCTGCACGCGGTCGCTGGCGGCGATCTGGTCCGGCGTGCCCTCTTCCAGCACCGCACCTTCGGCCAGCACGGTAATGCGATCGGCCAGGTTGAAAATCACGCGCATGTCATGCTCGATCAGCACGATGGTCAGGTTCTGCAGCTTGTGCAACTGGCGGATCAGGCGCGCGGTGTTGTAGGTTTCCTGGTGGCCCATGCCGGCGGTCGGTTCGTCCAGCAGCAACAGGCGCGGGCGCAGCGCCAGCGTCATCATGATTTCAGTGGCGCGCTGGTCGCCGTGCGACAGTTCGCCGACCAGGCGGTCGGCGTGCGCGGTCAGGCCGCCAAGATCGATCAGGTCGCGCACCTGTTCGTCGATGCGCCCGCTGACCTTGGCCGATTGCCACAGCTTCAGCCGCAATCCGCGCGCCAGCTCGACCGGAATGCGCAGGTTTTCGCGCACCGTCAGTTCGGGAAAGATTTCGGTGATCTGGAACGTGCGCGCCATGCCCAGCGCCACCCGCCGGTGTGGCGGCAGCAATGTGATGTCGACGTTGTCGAACAGGATGCGGCCGGAACTGGGTCGGAAAAAACCGCTGATCATGTTGAAAAAGGTGGTCTTGCCGGCGCCATTGGGCCCGATCACCGCCCGCAGCTCGCCCGGTTCCACCGTCAGCGATACCTGGTCGACCGCCACCAGGTTGCCGAAATGCTGCGAAACGTTTTGTACCGTGAGCAGGCTCATGCGTGTTTTCTCCGGATCAGTCCCAGCACGCCGCGTGGGAAAAACAGCACGATCAGCACGAAGAAGATGCCGAT